>CAJUFJ010000001.1:0-24328 GCA_910585815.1 uncultured Oscillospiraceae bacterium
CCTCGTGGCCTAATTTTCTTTTTTTCATCTGTCTACTTGACAGGGGGCGGTTCATGATTTTCCTTACTTCGCGACGGGCACCTCAATCTCAATGTCGCTCAATGGGAACGTACAGCAGGGGTGCACATATCCATATTTGCTGTCCGCCAGCCGCCGTCCGTCCAGGGCTTTCGGAATATAGACCTTTCCAGAAATCAGCCGGGAGTGGCACCAGCCACATTCACCGCTGCGGCAGCGGGAGGGCACCGCAATTTCATGTTTCTCCAGCGTCTGGAAAATGGAATCGTTGGCGGAACCGGTGACGGCGCAGGATTCACCCTGAATGGTTACGGTAATTTTGACCGTTTCCGGCGCATCGGCGGGATAATCCGCCTCCTGCTTGGGATTGTGGAACTCGCCAAACAGCTCGTGCCGGATGTACTTCGGCTCCAGGCCCAGCTTCTCCAGCTCCCCGTCCACAAAGCGGTACATCTGCTGAGGACCGCAGAGGAACACGGAATAGGGGCCGGACGGATCGTATTTCTGAATGAGTTCCGCTGTGACAAACCCGTGTTCGTAGCCCTCTCGCTCCTCATGGCTCAACACGTGTACAACGTTCAACTTGTCCGTGGCGGCGGCCAGCCTGTCAAATTCCTCCCGGAAGAGGATATTGTCCACGGTCCGGCTGCCATAGAGCAGTGTCATGGTAAAATCCTCGTCTCCGTCCACGATGGCTTTCGCCAGGGAGAGGAATGGCGTGATCCCGCTGCCGCCCGCCACCGCAATTACATGAGAGGCGTCCCGCAGGGGCTGGTACTCAAAGGTGCCTTCCGGAGCGGAGACCTCTACCGGCGTACCCACCTCCCAAGTGTCCAGGATATACCGGGAGGCCAGGCCACCCTCCACATACTTGATGGTCAGCGTGTAGAAGCCGTTCAGTGCCTCCTTGGGAGAGGAAGAAATGGAATAGGCCCGGTTGATGGGCATCCCATCCACATTCAGGAAGACCGTCAGATACTGCCCGGCGGCAAAATAGGCACAGGCCGAGGTCCCCCTGGCTGGGTCCGCCTCCAGACGGTAGCACTTGCAGTCCTTCTCCAGTTCCGTGATGGCCGCGACCTTCAAAAACTGCCGCTGGGGGTGCAGGGCCCGGGCCAGGGCGTTGACAGCGTAGTCCTTGGGTAGCGGGTCGGCGGGGGCCGCCGCCACTTCTTCCTTCCGCATGGGCAGCAGCTGGGTGAACTTCATGGGGTCTAGGGCGTTCAGATTGCAGTTCGACATATTATTTTCCCTCCTTTACGTCGTTGACCGTCAGCCTTCCGGCGGTGGCGCCGGACATATAGGCGGAGCTGTATCCATCGGTGCGTTCGCCGTGAGCGCCGCAGAACCGCAGTCCCTTGATAACCTGCTCGTCCTTCAGGGCCATAATGCGGGGGATCATGCCATCCCATCGTTCGTTCTGATAGCCGTAGGGAGTGCCCTGGGGCGTGTTCAGATACCGGGCAAACGTCGGCGGAGCGGCTGTTACAATCTCCTCAATATAGGGTTTAATATTAATTCCCAGCTTTTTCTCGCAGTTCTCAATCATCTCCGCCGCAATCCTGTGCTTCAGCTTCCGGTACTCCTCCGGCTTTACATCCTTCCAGCAGTCCCCGAAGTACATGCCGGTAAAGAACAGCGTACAAGTCCCGTCGGGGGAGGAATCCGGAATGACCTTATTCAGGCAGTTCATGATGACATAGCCGCTGTCGTCCAGCGTGCGGCATGCGTCGCACTGCTTCCGGGAGTCTCCGGTACGCTCCACAAAAACGGAATAATCGCGAATCCCCAGTTCCTCGGCAGAACGGTTCAAACCAAGGTAGACTGTGACAAAGGAAAGGCCGAACTCCCGGGCATTGGCCAGCTTCAGGGCCTGTTCCGGCACCTGGGCCTCGTCCAACATGGTGGAGAAAGCGTTGTGGGGGAAGCAGTTGGCGATTACATGGTCGGCGTAAATCTCCTGTCCGCCCACAACCACACCATAAACCGCGCCGTCCTTGACCAACAGCTTTTCCGCCTTGCTGTTGTACCAAATCTGCCCGCCGTGGTCCAGCAGCACCTTTTCCAGCGCCAGAGACATCTCGTGCGACCGCATGTAGGGCATAGCCGGGCAGGGGCCCACATAGCGGAGAAGCATAAACGCGTAGTGGAGGAAATCCAGCTGGTCCGTGGGCACGCCCAGATAAGGCCAGTACGTCGTCAGGATGTGCTGGGCTTTCTTCGGCATGCCCAGAGCGTCCAGGCACTCATCCACCGTGTGGGAGGCCATTCGCATAAAATCCGTATGTTCCGCGGCCAGAACCTGGGGATCGACCTTTCCCCCAGCGAAATAGCCGATGGAGTCCGTGGCGCGCTTGGCCAGATCAAAAACGGCCATAACGCTGTCCCGGCAGCCGGGAACCAGCCGTTCCATCTCATTGGCAAACGTCTCAATGCCGGTAGGCAGCACCGCGTCGATTCCGTCCTCCTCAGAGACCACCCGGAACACGGTGTCCTCCAGCCGCCAGTCCACTTCCGCGCCCAGGCTGTTAAAGAGCTGCCTAATGCCTCCAGGATTTTCCGCCGGGCCAACATCCGCCAGCTCATGAAGGGAGGTTTCAAACTCAAACCGTCCCCGGCGGAAGCTGGTGGCGCTGCCACCGGGCAGATTATGCTGTTCCAAAACCAGGGTTTTCAGTCCGTTTTTTGCCGTGGTTGCCGCCGCGGTCAAGCCGCCGTTTCCGGCGCCGATCACAATTACATCAAAGTGCTTACTCATACAGGCTCCTTTCCTTGTCCGTCAATCTCTGTTTATATCATGGGTATAGTAACAGCATAACAGCAATTGAAATAAAGTCAATTAGTCTATTGAAATTAAATAAATTTCGTGATATAATGCCAATTGTTCTTTGATATAAGCAGATTACAGGAGGTGCGGCCTATGGCGTTTCGGGAACTGGTTTCCCCTTCGCTGACCGAATTGTTTGTGAAAGAACTGGAGGGGATGATACTCTCCGGCGAGCTGCTCCCCGGGCAGAAGCTTCCCCCGGAGCGGGAAATGGCGAAACGCATGAAGGTCAGCCTGGCCGTTGTCAACGGCGGTATTACCCGGCTTTCCGCAAAGGGCTTTTTGCGGGTCGTTCCCCGAAAGGGCACGTTTGTGGCGGACTATATTCGGGACGGCAACATCAGCACGCTGGAGGCGATTCTGGAGTACAGCGAGAACTATTTCCGGTCGGATCTTCTGGATGCGATTATCGACCTGCGAAAAACCTGCGAGGGCCGCGTTCTGGAGCAGGCCTGCCGGAACCGGACGGAGGCGCAGCTGGAAACCCTCGCGTCCCTCCTGACGGTCTTTGATCGGGCGGAGGATTATACGGAGAAGAGTGAGATTGCCTTCTCCTTCCACCACGAGGTTTCCATCGCCTCCGGGAATATGGTCTATCCCCTTATTTTTTCTACCTTCCGCCGGGTCTACCGCTCCTTCTATTACACGATGTTCACTATTCAGGGAGCCGGCCCCAGCCGGAATGAGCTTCAGGCGTTTTTGGACTGCATCCGCGCACAGGACGCAGCGGACGGGCAGAAGTGCCTGACAGACTTTATCGAGCATTGGCGCCATGTGTTTTACGCCTATTATCACGAGGGACAGGAGTACCATGATTGGGATCGCCGGCAGTCTCAAACCAGCTGATGAAGCCAATGGGCTATCAAGAAAGGTAAACGAACCATGAAAGCAGTTTTCTTAGATTACACCGGAACCATCGTACAGGAGAGGGGACCGGAAATTGAGCAGGTTGTCATGCGGATCTATCAGAACAGCCGGATTCCCACGCCAAAGGACGCACTTGCGCTGTGGTGGACCCGGCTGCGGCAGTATGAGGAGCAGAGCTTTGGGGAGGCCTATCAGACGGAGGACCAGCTGGTTGACCGGATTCTCTCTGAATTTGAGAGTGAGTACAGCCTGCGGGATCATCTTGCGGAACTTCACGCGTTGATTCAGGCTTTTTGGAGCGGAGCGCCCCTGTTCCCGGACGTCAGGGAGTTTTTTGAACAGTGCCCGGTTCCGATTTATATCATCAGTAACAACGGCAGGGTGTATGTGGAAAAGGCCCTGGAGCGCCACCGGCTTGCTCCCGCTGGAATCATCACCGCCGATATGGTGGGATTCTACAAGCCCCATAAGGAGATTTTTGAAAAGGCGCTGTCGGTCAGTGGGTGCGCCGCGGAGGATGTTCTGCACATTGGAGATTCCTATACGTCCGATGTGCTGGGAGCTAGGGCAGCCGGAATACGGTCTCTTTTGATACAGAGGACAGCGGGAAGCAAATATCCTGACGCAAGCGTTGTGAGGAGCTTGCCGGAGGCGCTTTTCCATATCTGAGGAGGACGACAATGGACGGGACACGGGGTACAATCGTTCAGGGATTCGAGCGGCTTCTGAATGAAAAGCCTGTCAATAAAATTACGGTAAAAGACATCGCAGAGACATGCGGCATCAACAGAAATACCTTTTATTATCACTTTCAGGACATTCCCGCGCTGCTGGAGGAGATTATGGAGGAAAAGGCGGATCAGCTGATTGTCAATCACTATCAGGCAGACGAGCCCATGGAGTGCATTCGATCATTGATCCGGTATGGAATGAAGCACCGGAACGCCGTGCTTCACGTTTACCACTATGTTCCCAGGGAGACCTTTTTAATCTATGTGAACCGGATTGCTTCCCGTCTGGCCCGGGAGTATTTTTCCAGCGCGGCCTCCGGTGTCCCGGATTCCAACGAAAACGCGGAGGCCCTGATCTGCTTTTATAAATGCGCCATGGTGGGGCTGGTGCTGGACTGGCTGGACGGTGGTCTTGAGGCGGACATGGAGGCGCTGACCCAGCGTATCTGTGTGCTTCTGAAAGGGTCCGGCAGAGAGGCGCTGTCCAGAATATAAACAAGGAGGAGCATTCGCTCCTCCTTGTTTATATTCATTCATTTCCCTGCGTCCGATTTGAGAGCGCGCTCCTCCCTCACCACCCGGCGGCACGCCAGGAAGGAGATTGCCGCCACGACAAAGCCGGAAGCCGCCGCGGCCCAAAAGCCCGGTGAATCAGGATCGGAGATCTGCCCGCCCAAAATGGTCGTGGCGATCATACCGGGCGCCAGCCCTACGATGCTTCCGGCGAGGTAAGCCGGATAAGACAGCTTTACACAGCCGAAATACAGGCTCACCACGTCCCCGGGCAGCAGTCCCACCGCCCGGGACAGGACCGCAAATTGGAATCCGTTTTTCCGGCGCAGAGATTCCAGCAGGTTCAGTTTGACGTATTTCCCCCGCAGACGGTCCAGCTCCCCGGAGCCCAGGAGCCTGCCCAGCAGGTATGTCGCCGTATCACAGGCCGCCAGTCCCAGGAGGTTGACCAGAACCGCCGTTGGGGTTGGAAAGAGGATACCGGAGAGCAGATAGAGGGTCAGAAGCGGGAAAAACACCGTCATGCTTTTCGCGGTGTACAGCAGGATCACCAGCGCCGCGGCCGTCGCTTGATTCTCTGGGAGCCAATTCGCCAGCTCCTGATAGGTCAGGGAACGGCCAACCAAAAAGAAGGCGGTTATGCAGATCAGGAAGGCTGCGAGGGGGATTGCCTTGAGCCAGCGGCGGGGATTCTTTGGGTTCATGGGGGAAACACCTTCTTTGAATTTGCTCCGCTTTTTCCACGGGAAAGAAGGAGGAATTCCTCCCTCTTTGCACCTCAGCCCGCGTCACCGGCCTGACAATCGGGACAACCCCACAGGTCCTCCGCCACCGGCGCCCATTCCGCCGCGTACCGGTCGCACTTGGCGCAGAGGTGATCCACGCTCTCCGGCGACATGGGGTCGGTGGAGTGCGCGCTGCTCCCGGCGACCATGGCCCGCAGCTTCTCCGGGTTTTCCAGCATGGGACAGGGCCGGAGCATATTCTCATTGAAGGGCTGGCCCCGGTGATAGGCCATGAAGATTGGGCTTTGAAGCGCTTCCAGAAGGCTGCATTTGCGTATATTGGCGTTGGAGTAGTGGACAAAGACGCAGGGGTCCACGTCGCCGTTGGCATTGATGTGGAGATAGCGCCAGCCCCCCACGATGCATCCGCCCACATACTGCGCGTCGTTCTGGAAATCCATGGCGAACAGGGGCTTCTCCGCCCGGAGTTTCCGGACCCGGTGATAGACCGTCGTCCGCTGCTCCGGGGTGGGCAGCAGCTCCAGAGCGGCGTTGTTGCCCACGGGCATGTAGTGGAAGTACCAGATGAAATAGGCGCCCATCTCAATGAGGCTGTCGTAGTATTCCTCCGAGGTGATGGATTCCCAATTCCGGCTGGTATAGCAGGAGGAAATCCCGTAGGGCAGTTTCCGCTCCCGGAGCAGCTTCATGGCCTGGATGACCTTTTGGTAGGTACCCGCGCCCCGGCGGGAATCCGTGGCTTCCTCGTCTCCCTCCAGGGAGATGGCGGGAATAAAGTTGCCCACCCGGAGCATCTCGTCCGCGAAGGCCTCGTTGATGAGGGTGGCGTTGGTGAAGCAGAGGAAGACGCAGTCGTCGTGCTTCTCGCACAGGCGGATTAAATCGCCCCGGCGCACCAGCGGCTCTCCGCCGGTGTAGATGTACATATAGACACCCAGCTCCTTCCCCTGAGAGATGATGCTGTCCATTTCCTCAAAGGTGAGGTTGAGCTTGTTTCCGTACTCGGCGGCCCAGCAGCCGGTGCAGTGGAGGTTGCAGGCGGAGGTGGGGTCTATCAGAATGGCCCAGGGGATGTTGCAGTCGTATTTCGCCCGCATTTCCTCCTGCATGGGCCAGCCGATCATGCTGGCGTTGATGAAGAAGTTGGTCACCAGGGTTTTCATCACCTTCGGGTCCAGGTCCGAGATCAGGCGCCGGACGAAGGGATAGTAGGGATGATCCGGGTTTTCGATGGTCTCCCGAATCACCGCCCGCTGGGTTTGAAATTCCCCGCCAGCAAAGCGGTCGGCCCAATCCATCAGCGTCCGGAGATTTTTCTCCGGGTTTTTGTAAAGCTGGTTTACCATTTGCTCAATGCCGAACTTTTGAAGGGTTCTGTTGAAGCTCATAGGATAACTCTCCTCTTTATGTTTGATTTTGTGGAAACACAGGGTAGGTCCCCGGTGGTTTCACCGTAAACCTGACCACGCAGCGGTTCAGGATTCCCTCAGTCAAAAACGCCAGGATGATCCATATACGTGGGAGCTCCGTTCCCCCAAAGCTGAGGATCAGCCGGAATCCGATGACGCCCACGGCGATGGCCACGGCGGAAATCGCTCCCCACTGCTCCAGGCCGAAGGTCTTTGCCTTCTGAGACGTCTGTATTCTGAAAAAGCCGTCCAGCAAAAGGAGCCAGCCGAAGCCCGTCACCAGATACTCCGCCGCCGTCTGATAGCGGACCAGAAGCAGTCCCCCCGCAGCCAGCAGAAGAAGGCCGAAGGCGAAATCATAGCGAAACGCCAGACAGAACAGGTCCTCCGAGAAGTAACCAACGATTTTGATGATCCCATAGGCCACCAGAAGCACCCCGCCGAACAGGCAGACGGCAAAGGGAGACGTCCGGGGGAACAGCAGACACAGCAGAGCGGCGAAGAAAAAAATCGCGGAAATGACATTGTAGCCGATTCGCGCAATCTGTAATTTCTTCATGGCGCGTCCTGTTCCCGCCCGTCCTCCAGTTTTTTCAGCAGATGCTCCGCAAACGCGCGGCCTCCCAGCCCGAAGGACAGAGCGAAGGCGATTGCCAATGCGGCTGCGGCAAGGATGAAGACCGCGTTGACCAGCCGAGGCGCAATCCCCAATTCGCTGAGCACCATAAAGACGCCGATACTGTAGATTCCGGCTTTACAGCCCCGGGCCAGGCCGGGCTGCTTCGCGTCGGCCAGCGCCTTTTCCGCCAGGGAACTGCCGATGTAGCAGGCCAGCAGAATCAGGACCGCCGCCAGTACATAGGGCAGATACGCAATGACCGCGTTTCCGATCTTGGTCAAGACCTCCAGATGCAGAACGCCGAAGCTCTCAACCAGGAAGAAGATGACCAGAACGGAGTAGACGATCACGCCGATGGTTTTTGAGAGCACAAAGTTTCCGCTTTTGCTTTCCAAGCGGCTTGCCAGCTTTTCATTCAGGCCGCTGGCGCCAATCAGCCGCTCCACAATGTTCCCGGAGAGCTTCGCCACCATGCACCCCACCACGACAATTATCAAGGCCGCCAGAATGTTGGGGATAAAGGCAAAGAGAATGTTCAGCATCTGAACCGCCGGGTCGGAGACCGCGTTGATCTTCAAAGCCCGCAGCGCCGTGATGATCACGGGGATTAAAATCAGCACATACACGATGTACGCCAGGGTGTTGGACAATCTGCCGGACTCCTCCACGGTAATCCCCGCTTTTTCCTGCAAGCGGTTGATTTTGAGCTTATCAAAAACCGGGATCAGCAGGTCCCGGACCAGCTTTGCCGCAAACACCCCGGCCCAGAGGACAACCACCGCCGCCAGGATGTTGGGGAGATACCCCCACATCGTGTTCAAAATTCCCAGGATGGGCGAGGATACGCCGGTCATGCCCAGGCGCTCAGAGATGCCGGGAATAAAGAGCAGAAACACGATCAGGTGCAGGAGTTTTCCGGCAAAGGCCGCCACGTTGTCCCAGCCTGCCGGATCATGCCTGCAAAGCAGAGACCTCAGGGCTGTCCTTGTCAGGAGCTTTAAGGTGAGCGATTTGACAATCGCCGCGGAGAGAAAGGCCAGGAGCAGAAGCAGAATCGCCTGGATGACTGCCCACACACTTTCTCCAAACAATGCAGCAAACATGGCATTCATAAACAGCATCCCCTTTTACATGATGGATTTTGAAAGAAAAAAAGACATTTTTTGTCGGTTCCCCTTCTTGTTTTTATCATAATCACTCGTGAGCCTATCAACAATGGATAATCTGTACGCATCTGCACAAAAAATTGGGCAGCGGACACGGACTGCCCAAAATAAGGGCTTTTACTTTTTGAGACATAAAAAAACGCACGATTTTTCAATCGTGCGTAAAAGATCCTTTACCTTTCAATTATAAATACAGCCCTGCCCGATATGTAACCGTGACCTGATGTCCCACGGCTGTACGGTCCGCCCGCTCAAAGATCATACTTCGTATGGGTATCATCTTCTTGACCATCTGGCCGCCCACGGAACCGGCCTGCTTGCTGGTCAGGTCGCCGTTGTAGCCCTGCTTCAGGTTGACGCCCACCTCGTTGGCGGCCTCCATCTTGAACTTGTTCATAGCCTCGCGGGCGTTGGGAACCATAATCTTGTTGCTATTGCTGTTAGACATGATTTGTCTCTCCTTTTCCTTTTGTTTGGTGTTTGTTTTCGTTGGATGGAACATCCGCTTATAGCTTTGCCCCGAACGTCGGAGATATACCGATTCTCGTATCTGCCTATATTTTCTAACTTTGGCCGGTTGTGGATAATCTCACCCGAACACTTTAAAAAAGCCTGTTGAAAATACTTCAACAGGCTTTTAAGAAAGGAAAAGCGGAAAGCCAAAAGGAAATTTATCTTTCCTGCCTTTGTATCGTGTATAGAGAAGGATGGGGATACAGCTGTCCTCCAAGGTCTTTTGTAATCCAGGGTGTTCCATCTATCAACACCGTGCCCGGTTCCACCATCTGGTTGTTCAGCGCCTTGTTTAAAATATGCGCAAAGATTTCTTCGCGTTCTATTTTCTGTAGCAGGTGGTCATTGGGCACAATCCCTTCTACACTTATTATACAACTTCTTTTTGCCTATCCTTTTTTCCATCCGTCCACTCTCTTTGCCCTTCTTTGCATTATATCAAAAAACCTTGCCAGTGGCGAGATTTTTTAACAGACTGAAACCGGCTCCCTGACGGGAGCCGGTTTTTGATTAATCAATAGGCTACGCCCCACAAAATGGAGTGCTTGGCGGGCTTTCCGCAGCAGACACATACATCAGCTACATGCTCCTGCTCCAGGGGCATACAGCGGGAGGTGACCCCGGCCTTCTCCTTCATGGCCAGCTCGCAGTCCAGCTCGCCGCACCACATGGTTTTGGCGAAGCCGCCCTCGGCCTCCATAAACGCCTTGACCTCCTCCAGGGTGAGACACACCCGGGTGTGGTCCTCCAGGTTCTTCTTGGCCCGGTTGTACAGACCCTTGTGGACCTCGTCCAGCAGCCAGCGCACATCCTCCTCCAGCTCGCTGAGGGGGACAAAAATCTTCTCCCCGGTGTCCCGGCGGCAGATGCAGCACTGATTCTTCTCCATATCCTTGGGGCCGATCTCCACCCGCAGGGGGACGCCCTTCATCTCATACTCGGCGGCCTTCCAGCCCATAGACTGGTCGAAGTCGTCCATCTTCGCCCGGATTCCGGCCTTCTGGAGCCTGACCAGCAGGGCGGAGGCGGCATCCAGGACGCCCTCCTTGTGCTGGGCCACGGGAATCACCATAGCCTGGATGGGGGCGATGCGGGGGGGCAGCACCAGGCCGCTGTTGTCGCCGTGGGTCATGATGATGCCGCCGATCATCCGGGTGGACACCCCCCAGCTGGTCTGGTGGGGGTGGTGGAGCTGGTTGTCGCTGCCGGTAAAGGTGATGTCAAAGGCCCTGGCGAAGCCGTCGCCGAAGTAGTGGCTGGTGCCAGCCTGGAGGGCCTTCTTGTCGTGCATCATGCACTCCACGGTGTAGGTCTCCTCAGCGCCGTTGAACTTCTCCTTGTCGGTCTTCCGGCCCTTCACCACCGGCATGGCCAGTACGTTTTCCAGGAAGTCGGCGTAGACGTTGAGCATCCGCATGGTCTCCTCCCGGGCCTCCTCGGCCGTGGCGTGCATGGTGTGGCCCTCCTGCCACAGGAACTCCCGGTGGCGCAGGAAGGGGCGGGAGGTCTTCTCCCACCGCAGCACGGAGCACCACTGGTTATACAGCTTGGGCAGGTCCCGGTGGGAGTGGATGATGTTTTTGTAGTGCTCGCAGAACAGGGTCTCGGAGGTGGGACGGATGCAGTATTTTTCCTCCAGCTTCTCGCTGCCCCCCAGGGTCACCCAGGCGCACTCGGGGGCGAAGCCCTCCACGTGGTCCTTCTCCTTCTGGAGCAGGCTCTCGGGGATGAGCATGGGCAGGTAGACGTTCTCGTGGCCCGTCTCCTTAAACTTCTTGTCCAGCTCGTGCTGGATGTTCTCCCAGATGGCGTAGCCGTAGGGGCGGTAGATGAACATACCCTTGATGGAGGAGTAGTCAATCAGCTCCGCCTTTTTGCACACATCGGTGTACCACTGGGCAAAGTCCACCTCCATATCGGTGATCTGTTCCACCTGTTTTTTGTTGTCCTTGGCCATATCGTCTCAGTCCTTTATCTTAATAATGGGTTATGATTTCTATAAGCCTCTCTATTCTATAAATTTACAGGAAGAAAGTCAAGAGAAAACAGCGCGTTCCCGCCGGGAAAGAGGCGGGAACGCGTCAGTTTATTTGCTATAAGCGCCGGAGTAGTCAACCATGACCTCGTCCACCTTCTGCATTCCGGCCTCTACCAGGGCGTAGCCGTCGGCATCCTTTTTCAGCTGGAGCATGATGATCTGGTCCTCGCCATACTCGACATCGTCCAGCCGGTCCTCCAGCAGATCCAGCATCAGCGGACCGTAGATGGCGTCCACCGCCTCATACTCCTCCTCGGTCTCCGCTTCGTCGAAGCCGGCCTGGTCCAGGGCGTCGTAAAAGTCGTCGTCTGTCAGCAGGCTGTACAGGTCCAGGGGAGAGACGGTTACCTCTACTACAAAGTCCCCATCCTTGGTTTTGCTGCCAGTGCCCACCGTGTATTTGGACTTGGCGTAGATTTTCTCCATCACCTCTTTGGCCCGCTCCACCATCTCGTCGTTGGGGTAGTCGATGGACAGAAAGTCCAGCAGGTAATACTCAGTCTCGTCGGACACATTGCTTTCGTGCAGCTCCCGGGCGTCGTCCTCGGTCATATCCTCCACCAGGTCTATGTAGGCCTTGTCGTAGATGCCCAGATAGGCGGCGTCTAAATGACCTTTGACGTAAGTCTCGGCATCCGTTTCACTCAGACCGCCGCAGGCAGACAAAACTACCAGCAGGCACCCGACCAGGGCTCCGGCGGCCAGCCGCTTCCAAAGGAATTTTCTCATGTCAGTTGCTCTCCTTTATAAAAATCTTACAGCTCCCCACTGGGACAGAAGGGGCAGCGGATAAAAATATAATACACCAAATGACGGAAAAGTCAAGCTTGCTCTCAGCGGCTTGGTGTGCTACACTGGAGGTTGGAATTTGACGAGCGTAAGGAGGGGTATGATGGACAGTGAAGCGCGCCGCGAAGCGCTCGCGGAGCGGCTGAGAGGGGCGGAGGGACCGCTGAGCGCCGCCGCCCTGGCCCGGGAGCTGAATGTGAGCCGGCAGGTCATCGTGGGCGACGTGGCCCTCCTCCGGGCCGGGGGACTGGACATCACCGCCACCCCCCGGGGCTATCTGCTGCCCCGGCCCCCTGCCGGGGTGGTGCGCACCTTCGCCTGCCGCCACCGGGCGGACCAGATGGAGGAGGAGCTCAACGCCATGGTGGACCAGGGGTGCACCGTGCTGGATGTGATTGTGGAGCACCCCATCTATGGCCAGCTCACCGGCCCCCTGCGGCTGGCCAGCCGGTACGACGTGGCCCAGTTTGTGGCCCGCTGCCGCCAGGAGGCCGCTGCCCCTCTGTCCCAGCTCACCGAGGGGGTCCACCTGCACACCGTTCTGTGTCCCGACCAGGGGGCGGCCGACCGGGTACAGGCGGCGCTGGAACGGCTGGATTTTCTGTACCGGTAACTGTAGGGGCCGCCGCCTTCGGCGGCCCGCTCCTGAGAGCATAAATCCATCTTAACGGGCCGGCCAGGAGACGGCTCTCCCAACAGATTCGGAGGTCTGCGCAATGCTGGGAAAACAAAAGCCCGCCGGGGAGAAGCTGGGCATCTACATTCATATCCCCTTCTGCCGCAGCAAGTGCGACTACTGCGACTTCTACTCCCTGGCCGGCCATGAGGACCAAATGGACCGCTACCAGAAGGCCCTGCTGGCCCATCTCAAGGAGAGCGCCTTCGCAGCCCGGGGCATGGCGGTGGACACGATTTACTTCGGCGGCGGCACCCCCAGCTTCTACGGGGAGAAGCGGCTGCGGGCGCTGCTCTCGGCCATCAAAAAGCACTACACAGTGGAAAAGGACGCCGAAATCACCCTGGAGGCCAACCCGGACAGCGTGGACTTCAAGTCGCTGAAGGCCCTGCGCAGGGCGGGCTTCAACCGCATTTCCATCGGGCTCCAGTCGGCCTGTCCGGCGGAGCTGGAGGCGGTCCACCGCCCCCACACGGTGGAACAGGGGGACGAGGCGGTGGCCGCCGCCCGGAAGGCGGGCTTTGCCAGCCTGTCCCTGGACCTGATCTACGGCCTGCCGGTGCAGACGGTGTCCAGCTGGTGGAACACGGTGGAGCACGCCCTGTCTCTGGAGCCCGACCACCTGTCCTGCTACGGGCTGAAGGTGGAGCCGGGCACCCCGCTGGCCGCCCGGACGGCCAAAGGAGAGCGACTGCTCAGCGACGACGCCCAGGCCGACCTCTACCTGTGGACGGTGGCCCGACTGGCCAAGGCGGGCTTTGGACAGTATGAGATATCCAACTTTGCCAAGCCGGGATTTCAGTCCCGGCACAACCTGCGCTACTGGCTCACCAGGCCCTACATCGGCTTCGGCCCCGGGGCCCACTCCGACTTCGGCGGCCGGCGGTATTCCTGGGTCCGGGATCTGGAGGGCTACATCACAGGGGTGCTGGAGGGCTCCGCCCCCCTGCTGGACAGCCAGGACCTGATTCCCCAGGAGGAGCGGGGCAGCGAGTATCTGATGCTCCGCCTGCGCACCTCCATGGGGATCGAGGAGTGGGAGTACCGGGGGACCTACTTTATGGACTTCGCCCCCATCGAGGAGCGGCTGCGGGAGTTTGCCGCCCGGGGCTGGGCGGAGCGGACCGCCGCCGGGCGGTGGCGGCTCACCCCCAAGGGGTTTCTGGTATCAAACCAGCTCATTGGTGACCTGCTGGAGCGGCAGGAAAAGGCCCGGCTGGCCAGCCTGCTGCCCCGGGTGCAGGAAAAATACCAGGGGCGGAAGCCGTAGGGGCCGCCTCCCTGCGCGGAAAACACAGCCCATGATTTACAGTGAATAACAGGAAAATTCTGAGTATCGGACAGCGAAGGGGAGATTTTTCCTCTGCTGTCCGTCTTTTTTAACAATTTGTTCACGGGTCCGCAATTTTTGTTGCAAGCTGGACATAATAGTGCTATAATGTATTCGGTTTGATGCGCCCTGCCACTGGCAGCGGCTGAGTTGATTTTACATATGGCGTACCGCCGTATTATACTTTATACTCCAAGAAATGGAAAAGAGGGTGCAGGTTTTTGACCAAGTATCTGATTCATGGGGGCCGCCCCCTACACGGAACCATCCACATCAGCGGCGCGAAAAATGCCGCTGTCGCTATCATCCCCGCCGCCCTGCTGGTGGACGGCGTCTGCCGCATTGAAAATGTTCCTCAGATCAGCGATGTTACCCTGATTCTTCAAATCCTGCGGGAGCTGGGCGCCGACGTGCGCCTGGTCAACCGCACCACCGTGGAGGTGGACTGCTCTCATATCCGCAACCGTCAAGTGCCCTACGAGCTGGCCCGGAGAATCCGTGCCAGCTACTATCTGGTGGGCGCGCTGCTCAGCCGCTTCGGCTGGGCGGAGGTCCCCCTGCCCGGCGGCTGCGACCTGGGCGGCCGACCTGTGGACCAGCACATCAAGGGCTTTGTGTCCATGGGGGCCGACGTGGAGGTGCGCAACGGCCTGATCGACGCCCGGGTGCCCAACGGGGCCCGGCTGTCCGGGGGACAGGTCTACCTGGATATCGTCTCGGTGGGGGCCACCATGAACATTATGCTGGCCGCCACCCTGGCCTCCGGCATGACGGTCATCGAAAACGCCGCCAAGGAGCCCCATATTGTGGACCTGGCCAACTTCCTCAACTCCATGGGGGCCGACATCCGGGGCGCGGGCACCGATGTCATCAAAATTCACGGGGTGGCCCGCCTGCGGGGGGGCTCCTACTCCATCATCCCCGACCAGATCGAGGCGGGCACCTATATGGCCGCCGTGGCCGCCGCCGGCGGGGATGTGCTCATTCGGAACGTGATCCCCAAGCACCTGGACTGCATCACCGCCAAGCTGGTGGAGATGGGGGTGGACGTGGAGGAGCTGGACGACGCCCTCCGCCTGCGCCGGGAGGGTCCCATGGGCCGGGTGAACGTGAAAACCATGCCCTACCCCGGCTTCCCCACCGATATGCAGCCCCAGATTGCCGCCGCCCTGTGCGTGGCACAGGGGACAAGCGTCCTCACCGAGGGGGTTTGGGACAACCGCTACCGCTATGTGGACGAGTTCCGCCGCATGGGGGCCCGCATCCAGGTGGACGGCAAGGTGGCCGTTATCGAGGGGGTGGACCACCTCACCGGAGCCCCCATCCACGCCTGTGACCTGCGGGCCGGAGCCGCCATGGTCATTGCCGGCCTGGCCGCCCAGGGTGTCACCGAGATCGACGGCATCCACCACATCGAGCGGGGCTATGAGACCATCGTGGAAAAGCTGGCCAACTTGGGGGCCGATATTCAGATCATCAGCGTACCCGGCGAGGATGACCAGGCCCAGGTGGGATAACCGCCGTCCACAGGAGCCCGATTTTGGGAGTGTCCTACCGCGCATTTTATCACAGTCAGGAGAATTGGCGCGATTTGTAGGGGCGCAGAGTGCGCCCGCGGGCGGACAATGTCCGCCCCTACATAAAAATCTGCGAATAGGACACACCCCCGATTTTGCAGGATGATAAGGCGGCGCGCTGAGGTCGTCGCGCCCTACAATATTCCCCAGGGTCCGGCAGGGATGTCGGGCCCTGAATTGTTGTAAAAGGAGCGATAGTTTGTTTACCTTTACCACCCTTGCCAGCGGCTCGCTGGGCAACGCCGCTCTGGTTTCCTGCGGGGACACCCACATCCTGCTGGACGCCGGTATCTCCGCCAGGCGCATCACCGCCGGGCTGGCGGAATTGGGCGTGAAGCCCCACCAGCTGTCCGCCATCCTCCTCACCCACGAGCACAGCGACCACGTGTCCGGCCTGCGGGTGCTGTCCAAAAAGGCGGGGGCTCCCATCTACGCCACCCGTCCCACCCTGCGGGAGTGGTACAAGCGGCAGCAATGTGACGAGGTAAAGGCGCTGTTCCGGCCCCAGGAGGCGGGAACCGGGTTTCAGGTCGGCGCGCTGTGGGTGGAGTCCTTCCCCACCCCCCACGACGCGGCGGGCAGCGTGGGCTGGTCCATCGCCGGGGAGGGGTGCCGCATGGTACTGTGCACCGACCTGGGCCATGTCACCGAGCCGGTCCGCCGGGCGGTGGCGGGCTGCGACCTGCTGGTGTGCGAGACCAACCACGACGTGGACTGGGTCCGTACCGGCCCCTACCCCTACTACTTAAAGCAGCGGATTTTGGGGGACTACGGCCACCTGTCCAACGAGGCGGGAGCGGAGCTGGCCGCCTTCGCGGTGGAAACAGGGACCCGGTCGGTGATTCTGGCCCACCTGTCCCAGACCAACAACACCCCCGTCCGGGCCTATGACACCGTGGTCCGGCGGCTGCTGGCCATGGACTGCAACCCGGAGCGGGATATCTCTCTGTGGGTGGCCCCCGCCAAGCTCCCCGGCCCCACCTGGAGCCCAAAGGGGGTATCGGTGTGCTGAGCGTCTACCTGATCTGCGTGGGCAAGCTGAAGGAGAAATTTTATAAGGACGCCTGCGCCGAGTATATCAAGCGCCTGTCACCCTATTGCAGACTGACGCTGGTGGAGATTCCCGAGGCCAAGCTGTCCAAGGACCCCACCCTGGGGGAGATTACCAACGCCCTGGCCAAGGAGGGGGAGGCCATCCGGGCCAAAATCCCTCCCGGCTCCCGGGTGGCGGCCCTGTGCGTGGAGGGCCGGATGCGCTCCAGCGAGGAAATTCCCCAGATGTTTCCCGTCCCGGGCCGCAGCCCGGAGAAGCATATGGTCTTCATCATCGGCGGCAGCTACGGCCTTCACCCCTCCATCAAGGCGGAGGCCAACACCCAGCTGTCCATGTCCCCCATGACCTTCCCCCACCACCTGGCCCGGGTCATGCTGCTGGAGCAGATATACCGGGCATTTAAAATCAACGAGGGGTCGGCCTACCATAAATAAAACGGCCCCGTCTCAAAGAAACGGAGCCGTCCCACAACTTGACACACCCGCAAAAATGTGGTATGCTACGGTTGTGTAGGGGAATCGCCCAGCGCTGGCGGTTTGGCCCTGTTAAGCTAGGTTTTTATCAAGAGACAGAAACCGTCACTTGCCAGAGTGGCGGTTTCACTTTACCCTGACCTGAATCGTCACTGTGTATCCACGGACGTGGAACGTAAACGTCAAAGTCATCGTGCCTCACCTCCTTTGCAGAGGTGTGCCAAAACCGCCTTGCCTTAACCGGCATTCCCTTGTGTCGAATTATAGCAGAAACCTACCTGTACGTCAACAGAATGACCCGAAAATCGGCAAAAGGAGCCTGACACGACATGTCAGGCTCCTTTTAGCGTCAACGTTCTTTTTCCGCCTGAAACAGGGCGCACGCCTCCAACTGTTGCAGCCGTTGACAGACGGCAATCTCACTGTCCAAAAGCCGCAGCAGGGCTTCTCTGCTGACCGGCTCCAGGAAGTGGTCCCTCGCCCGAATGCCCTCCTGAATGGTCTCCTCATACCAGCACCTGCCGTCCTCGGTGACAAACCAAACCTGGGACACTACTGGTCCGAAACACAGCTTTTTGAGAATTACCCGCCGGCCGTTAACAAATTCCCTCTCAGGCGGGCAGTGGAGCCAGTGAGCAACCCAAAAATTCTTCATGGCCTATACCCCCGTCAAATCGAAGGGCGGGGTGTACTCCTCCTTCGCGCTTGTCCGCTCCTGGGTGAAGCCGGCCAGACCCAGGTTTTCCATGTACTCCTGGGCGGCCCGCATCTCCCCGGGGCGCAGGCGGCGATTCAGCTCCGGGACGGCGGACAGGTCCCCCCAGGGAGTATACTGGCTCATGAGGGAGAACAGCACCGTCCCCGGCTCGAACTCCCGGGCGACCCAGTCCATCACCGCCTTGGCCTGATTCAGCTGGCCGGGGAGGATAAGGTGGCGTATAATTGTCCCCCTTAATAACAGGCCGTTATCATCAAACTGGCAGGGCCCGGTCTGACGGACCATCTCCCGGATGGCGGCTTGGGCGATCTCCGGGTAGTCGGGGGCCCCGGAGTACCGCCGGGCGGCGGCGCTGTCCAGATATTTCAGGTCGGGGAGGTAAATGTCGATCTTCCCCTCCAGCCCCCGCAGGGTCTCCGTTCTGTCATATCCTCCTGTATTGAATACGACTGGTATAGTGGGCCGCCAGTCCTTCAGGAGGGCGGTGAGGGTGTGGGCGTAGTGGGTGGGGTTGAGGAAATTGAGGTTGTGGGCCCCCTGGTCGATGAGCGCCTGGCAAATTTCCCGCAGGCGGTCCAGGGTGACGGCCCTTCCAAAATCCCGATGGCTGATCTTCTCATTCTGGCAGAACACGCAGCCCAGGGAGCAGCCGGAGAAGAAGACCGTCCCCGAGCCCCGGGTGCCGGAGATGGGGGGCTCCTCCCAATGGTGGAGGGCGGCCCGGGCGAGGACGGGGGCGGACCCCATCCGGCAGTACCCGGTCCCAACGGTCTCGGTGCGCTCCGCCCCACAGTGCCGGGGACACAGATTGCAGATCATAGCGCGCCCTCCTCTCAAAAATGCCCCAGACGGTCGGCCACAAGCCGGGAAAAGCTCTGGAAGGCGTTGGGGACGGCGTAGACATCCCGCAGGGATTGCCGGTCCGCCCACACCCAACCATCAGGCAGAGCCGGACCGTCAAGCTCTCCGGCCAGAGCGGTCATGTGCCATTCGATGTGGGTGAAGATGTGCTTTCCCGTCCCCGCCCGGGTCAGCGGGGCGGACAGCCCCCACCGCTCCGGCCAGTCGGACCCGTTGGCCAGCTCGTTGGGGTACTCCCACAGTCCGGCCAGCAGCCCTCGTTCCGGCCGGCGGCGGAGGGCCACGCTGTCCCCGTGGAACAGGAGATAGACCGTCCGCTCCTCCACCCGCCGGGCCTTTTGGGCCGCCTTGACAGGCAGTTCCCCCGTCCGGCCTTCCTGGAAGGCCCGACAGAGGGGGGCCGCCGGACACCGCTCACACAGGGGCGCGCCGTTGGGCAGGCAGACGGTGGCCCCCAGCTCCATCAGGGCCTGGTTGAAGTCCCCGGGGGCGTCCAGGGGGATCACCTCGGCAAGGGCGGCGGTGACCTTTTTCTTCATGGCGGGGGTGGTGATATCGCCGCTGTCTCCGGCAATCCGGGCAATTACCCGCAGGACGTTGCCGTCCACCGCCGGGACGGGCAGGCCGAAGGCGATGGAGGCAATGGCCCCGGCGGTGTAGTCCCCCACCCCGGCCAGGGCCCGGATGGCCTCATAAGTATTTGGGAATACTCCGCCGTGGTCCTCCGTGACCTGTTTTGCCGCCTTTTGCAGGTTTCGGGCCCGGCTGTAGTAGCCCAGCCCCTGCCACAGCTTCATCAGCCGGTCCTGGGGCAGGGCGGCCAGGGCGGACACATCGGGGGCCGTCTCCAGAAAGCGGTGGTAGTAGTCCAGCACCGCCGCCACCCGGGTCTGCTGGAGCATGATTTCAGACACCCACACGTGGTAGGGGGTGGGGTCGCTCCGCCAGGGGAGGGTCCGGGCGTTCTCCCGGTACCAGACCAGCAGGGGGATGGGCAGCTGCCGCAGTTCGTCCAAAGTCAGGCTCCTCTCTTGTTGAAAGTTTGTACTGTCATACGGCTTTTTTCGGGGGATCGCTCTTTGCGCGAAATCATAACAAAATACAAATATGAGATATAATGGATTTGGGGATGGCATTTCCCCCTGGGGAGTGATAAAGTCTTGGACAGAGCAAGGGTTAAAAATTTAACGAAGCGCCGGCTGCCGCTCTTGCCGGCGGTTTCTGAGGATTTGCGGCCTTTGACTCCATCATTCCTTTTTCATCCATCCTTCCAGATCACCACACAGGGGCGCCCCATAGGGGCGCCCCTGTGTGGTTTTCCGTGGGGAATCAGGGACGCCTGGGTGGTTCATTCCAGCATCTGCACAACCTCGAAGACCAGGCCGTCGCAGTGCTCCTTCCGAGGGATGCCCGCCTCGTGGGATTTTTTCAGCAGGGCGGAGCAGTTGATTTCCCCGTGGTCCTCCCGGAACTTGCGCAGGAAGGCGGTGGACTGCTCCTCGTCATATCCCTTCATGCCCAGCACCATCAGCGCCCCGGTGAGGGTGCCGCACACCGAGCCGCAGCGCATCCCGGAGCCGAAATTGGCCCCCAGGTCGAATGCCTGCTGTTCGGTGAGGCCTATGTCCTCTGCAAAGGTGACCAGAACGGACTGGCAGCAGTTAAAATGTACGTCGGTGCGGGCCCGGAGCTCCTGGGCTTTTTCTAAATGTGTCATGGTTCATTCTCCTGTTCTGTTTATTATGCTCGGGCCGGCCAGGGGGCTGGCCCCTACAGTCAGTTAAAAATATCCGGCGTGTCGGCAAAGAGCCGGCGCACCCGCTCCCAGACGGGGCGGTTCTCCGGGGCGGTGAGGTGGGGGTCCTGCTCCAGCAGCTGCCGGGCGGCCTCCTGGGCCTCGCTGAGCAGCCGCATGTCTCCGGCCAGGTCGGCCAGCTTCATCTGGGGCAGACCGTGCTGGCGGTTGCCGAAGAAGTCCCCCGGCCCCCGGGCCTTCAGGTCCTCCTCGGATATTTTGAAGCCGTCGGTGGTGGAGGCCAGGGTGTGCAGCCGCTCCATAGCCTCCAGGCTGCGGGTGCCGGTGATGAGCACACAGTGGGAGGGGTGCTGTCCCCGGCCCACCCGCCCCCGAAGCTGGTGGAGCTGGCTGAGGCCGAAGCGGTCGGCGTTCTCGATGATGATAAGGGAGGCGTTGGGCACGTCCACCCCCACCTCCACCACGGTGGTGGCCACCAGCACCTGGGTCTCCCCACTGGAGAAGGCGGACATGGCGGCCTCCTTCTCCCGGGGCTTCATCTTCCCGTGGAGGATGCCCAGCCGCAGGTCGGGGAAGACCTCCTTTTGGAGCTTTTCCGCATAGGTTTTTACCGCTTTCAGGTTCAGGGCGGGGCTCTCCTCCCCGGGGAGGGCGGCGTCGGGATTTTCCTCCACAGCGGGACAGATGATATACACCTGCCGCCCCTCGGCCACCTGTTTCCGGACAAAGCCATACATCCGTTGCCGCTTGTCCTCCCGCACCACGTAGGTGGCGATGGGGGTGCGGCCCGGGGGAAGCTGGTCAATCACCGACACGTCCAGGTCCCCGTAGATGATGAGGGCCAGGGTCCGGGGGATGGGGGTGGCGGACATAACCAGCACGTGGGGGGCGGTCCCCGCCCCGCTCTTGGCGGCCAGGGCGGCCCGCTGGGCCACCCCGAAGCGGTGCTGCTCGTCGGCTACGATAAGGGCCAGGTTCGCAAAGGCCACCCCCTCGGAGATAAGGGCGTGGGTGCCGATGACAAAGTCGATCTCCCCCGACTCCAGGGTGGCCCGGGTCTTTTTCTTCTCGGCGGCGGTCATGGAGCCGGTGAGCAGCCCCACCCGCACCCCGGCGGGGGAGAGCAGGGCGGACAGGGATTTATAGTGCTGTTCGGCCAGCACCTCGGTGGGGGCCATCAGGGCGGCCTGACAGCCGCTGCCGGCACACAGCCAGCCGGCATAGGCGGCCACGGCGGTCTTGCCGGAGCCCACGTCCCCCTGGACCAGCCGGTTCATGGGCTGGCCGGACGACATATCGGCGGCCACCTCGTCCATTACCCTGCTTTGGGCAGCCGTGGGAGCGAAGGGGAGCAGGCGGAGAAAGTCCTCCTTGGGCCGGGGCGGGATGGCGGTCCCGGCCCCCTCCCGGCCCCGGCGGCTCTTTAAAAAGTGGAGACCTACCGCCAGATAGAACAGCTCCTCGAAGGCCAGCCGCCGCCGGGCCAGGTCCAGCGCCTTCTCGTCCTCGGGGAAGTGGATATTTTTCAGGGAAAATTCCGCCGCCGCCAGGCTGTGAGCCTGCCGGATGTGCTGGGGCAAGGTCTCGGGCAGCCCCTCGGCGCAGGGCAGGGCCTGCCGGGCGAGGGAGGCCAGCATATGGTTGGAGATGCCCGCCGTCAGCCGGTAGACCGGCATGATGCAGCCGGTGAAGGACTGCCTGTCGGTCCGCTCGAAAATGGGGTTGACCATGGACCGCCGGCGGCCCTGGACCTCCACCGCGCCGTAGAAGATATATTCCTCCCCGGCCCGGATGGCCCGCTCCACATAGCCCTGGTTGAAGAAGGTGAGGTGCAGGGCCCCGGTGTGGTCCACCACCTTCACCTGGACCAACTCCAGCCCCTTGCGGATGCGGGAGAGACGGGGGTGTTCGGCGGCCATGGCGGCAATGCACACCCGCCCCTCCAGAGGGGCCTCGGTCACGGCATAGACCTTCCGCCGGTCCTCGTAGTCCCGGGGGTAGCAGGTGAGCAGGTCGCCGGCGGTGGACAGGCCCAGCTTCTCCAGCTTTTTGGCCCGGGCCTCCCCCACGCCGGGAAAGTCGGTTAGGGGGGTATCGCGGGTGACAGTCATGGGGGCGGCCTCCTTTCGCGGCAGTTTGTCCTATTTTACCACAGCTTGGCCGGGGAGTAAAGGCGAAGAATGGGGGTTGTCAGGGGAAGCGGTACCCGGTATAATGTAGGGGCGGCCTGTGGCCGCCCGAGAATACGCTTCATCAAAATAACGGGCGGCCACAGGCCGCCCCTGCCAAGAAGGAGTGCAAGCCATGTCCGAATACATTTTGAATCTTCTCCCCCTGCACGAGGGGGAGCGGGAGGAATTTGAGGCCATCGCCCCCGACGCCGTCCACGTCTACGCCCGGAGCAGCACCGTCACCTCGGAGCAGATCGCCGCCGCCACCGTGATGTTCGGCTGGCCCCGGCCGGAGATGATGAAGGGGGCCGCCAGCCTGAAGTGGTTCCAGACCATGTGGGCGGGCACCGAGGAGTACGCCGGCTCTCTCCCGGACGGCATCCTGTTTACCTCCTCCAGCGGGTCCAACAGCCGCAGCGTGGCCGAGCACATGCTCACCGGCCTGCTGGCCGTCTGCCGCCGTCTGCCCACCTATCTGGACAGCCAGCGCTCTCACGTCTGGAAGGACGAGGGCCCCATGAAAACCATCCTGGGCGGCACCGTCCTGGTGCTGGGAGCGGGACATGTGGGGTCCGACTTTGCCAGGCTGTGCCAGGGCCTGGGCGCGAAGACCATCGGCCTGAAGCGGACGGTGACCGGCCCCATTGCGGCCTTTGATGAGGTGCGCACCATGGACGAGCTGGACGCCCTCCTGCCCCTGGCCGACGTGGTGGCCCTCACCCTGCCCCACTCCCCCCAGACGGTCCGCCTGATAAACGGGGAGCGCATCGCCCGGATGAAGGACGACGCCGTCCTTATCAGCGCCGGGCGGGGGTCCGTGCTGGACCAGGACGCCCTGGTGGAGGCCATGACTGCCGGAAAGCTGTGGGGCGCCGCCCTGGACGTCACCGACCCCGAGCCCCTGCCCGAGGACCATCCCCTGTGGGACGTGCCCAACCTGCTCCTCACCCCCCATGTGGCCGGAGGGATGCGGCTGGAGATCACCCGGAGGAAGTGCGTGGAGATGGCCCAGGAGAACCTGCGCCGGTATCTGGCCGGCGAGCCCCTGGTCAACCGGGTGGGCTGAACGGCTGGGGGCTTCCCCGCCCCTCCGGTGAAATCTGCCAAACCGCGAATCTGGTATTTGCATTTTTTTGGTTTCTGTGATAAAATAATAAATCAGAACACCCCGCCAGTCAGACCGGGGGAGGCGGCTGCAAAAGGGCGGGGAACGCACGGTCCTGCGGAAGCGGGATTACAATTCAGGAAAGGATGCATGGTATCGTATGAAGTTTAAAACATGGAAACGGTTTCTGACAACCGCGGTCGTGACGGCCGCGCTGACGCTGACGGCCACCGTCGGCGCCTCCGCCTGCACCACCATCTATGTGGGCGGCAACCTGACCGAGGAGGGCACCCCCTTTGTGGCCCGTACCGAGGACTACGGCTCCAGATCGGAAGAGCGTCGTGTAGGGAAAGAGTGTGCCTCTATGTGTA
>CAJUFJ010000001.1:24338-104781 GCA_910585815.1 uncultured Oscillospiraceae bacterium
GCTGTGGTTCATCAGCGAGGCCAGCCACTTCAAGGAGGGGGACAAGTTCTTAGGCTGCCCGGAGTACGGCGAATTTGAGTGGACCTTCACCCACGACAGCTACCGCTTCACCTACTTTACCAACGACATTTTTAATGGCAAGTGCCCCGAGTGCGGGCAGGAAGATCCCACCCACTGGTCCTACACCGAGTTCGGCACCAACGAAAAGGGCCTGTCGGTATCCGCCACCGAGACCATCTCGGGCAACGCGGAGGTCAAAAAGGTGGACCCCAACGTGCAGGAGAAGGTAGACGGCAAGGTGGGCATCGAGGAGACCGACATCCCCACCATCCTCCTGGCGGAGGCCGCCTCTGCCCGGGAGGCGGTGGAGCTGCTGGCCGACATCTATGACGAGTATGGCGCCTTCTATGACTCTGGCATCTTCATCTGCGACCAGAAAGAGGTCTGGTATGTTGAGAACTGCTCAGGCACCCAGTACGTGGCCCTGAAGCTCAACGACGACATGATCTTCCTGGAGCCCAACATTGCCGTCATCGGTCTGGTGGACCTGAACGACACTGACAATGTGATCGCCTCTGAGCGGCTGATCGAGGTGGCTCAGCAGGCTGGCACCTTCGTGGGCGACGCGGACAAGAACATCATCGACTTCCGGGCTTCCTACGCCAACCTGGGCACCGAGGAGAGCCCCCGGGTGGGCACCCCGCGCATGTCCGACGGCCTGAAGTTCCTCAACAAGGACGCCGACTACACCGCCGCAGAGCTGTTTAAGGACAACACCAAATTCACCATCTCCAACGTGAGGGATGGCAAGCTCGTCCCCCTGTACACCAATATCAAGGCCGACCGGAAGCTGACCAAGGACGATGTGTTCAACTATTACAAGCTGAGCAGCATCGGCAAACCCAGCAACCAGGAGATTGAGATTTTCCAGCTGTTCAAGGACGAGCCGGTGGAGACCGGCACCGTGGGCTGGGTCGGCGTCGGCAACATGTCCAACAACGTATTTGTCCCCTACTACCCCATGCTGCTGGAGGGCATGTATGAGGGCTATCAGGTCTCCACCCAGGTGGTGACCCAGTCGGCCCAGCCCCCCCAGGGCTTCCACACCTGGACTACCCGGAACGGCGGCATGTATGTGGCCTACCCCGAGAACTGGAGGGACTCCTTCTACTTCACCTTCGAGGGCCTGGGCGGCTATATCCTCTACGCGGAGGAGATTACTGGCAAGCCCGTCAGCGCCGAGGACAAGCAGTATGTCCTGGACCAGCTCAGCACCCTCCAGAAGGAGTTCTACGACGAGTTTGAGAAGATGGACCCCAAGGACACCACCGAGGCGGGCAAGGACATGGCCAGACGAGCCCATGAGAAGGGGCTGGAGCTGATTGACTACCTCCTGGAGAAGGCCTACCAGCGCCCCTTCACCGATGTGATCACCAAGGACTGGTACTTCAAGGCCTCCCAGTACGCTTATGAGCAGGGCTTCATGTCGGGCGTCGATGACGGCATCTTTGACCCGAACAGCACCATGTCCCGCGCCATGATGATGCAGACCCTCTACGCCATGAGCGGCAAGCCCGAGGCGGAGGGAGCCCACTACGACGACGTGAGCGACGGCGACTGGTTTGCCGACGCCGTGAACTGGGCCGCCGGCCAGGGCATCACTGCCGGCCTGGGCGGCGAGAGCTTCGAACCCAACACCGCCATCAATCGGGAGCAGCTGGCCCGTGTGCTGTATCTCTACGCCGGCAGCCCCAAGGCCGAGCTGGAGCTGACCTTCGCCGATCTGGACAGCATATCCGCCGACTGCCTGGATGCCGTGCGTTGGGCGGTTGAGGCCGGCGTGATTGCCGGCATGGAGGACAACACCATGAACCCTCAGGGGGCTGTCACCCGTGCGCAGGCCACCCAGATGCTGATGCAGTTTAATTTAATCGAGGATTGATCCCTAGTCTGAAACACGGATAACGAGTTTTCGTTATCCGTGTTTCTTTTTTTACTCCTCCGCAAAAATTTTTAAAAAACCACTTAACTTACGGAAAAAGAAGCCGATATAGGAAATGTACACCGGGAAACCGGTGCTGTCCACCCGACCGACCGGAAGGGCCCCCGGGGAGTTGGATGGGTCTCGCGCAGGCTCCGCATGGATAGCGGGGTCACGGGGAAAAAGGATTTTCCCCTACTATTTTAAGGAGGAATTTTTTTATGCGTATTCAGCACAATATTATGGCTATGAGCGCCTACCGCAACTACACCAACAACACTTCCGCCGTCTCCAAGAACCTGGAGCGCCTGAGCTCCGGCTACAAGATCAACCGCGCCGGTGACGACGCCGCTGGTCTGGCTATTTCTGAGAAGATGCGCGCTCAGATCACTGGTCTGAACGCCGCTCAGAAGAACGTCAAGGACGGCATCTCCCTGGTGAAGACCGCTGAGGGCGCCATGCAGGAGATTCAGGACATGCTCAACCGCATGGACTACCTGGCCACTCAGTCCGCCAACGGCACCTACGACAACGAGGTTGACCGCGCTGCCCTCCAGAAGGAGGTCGAGCAGCTGAAGTCCGAAATTAACCGCATCGCTGATTCCGCCAACTTCAACGGCATCAAGCTGCTGGACGGCTCCATGGACGGCAACGCCCGGGCCGCTGTTGACGCCACCGAGAGCACCGCCGCCGGCATGCTGCCCAGCGTGGGTCAGATTCTGGGCAAGGACACTGTCCTCCACGCCGAGGCTGGCCAGGCTGCTGCCAACACCACCATGTCTGTTGACCTGCACAACTTGGAGGTCTCCGGCACCAAGGGACAAACATTCACCATGAAGATTGGCGAGCTGGAGCTGACCGGCACCTTAGAAGCCGACTTCTCGACCACCGCTCTGTCCGCCAATGATATTGCTGATGCCTTGGGCAACGGCACCACAACCAAGGTTTCTTTCAAGGATGCTGACGGCAACGCCTATGACCAGACAGCCGTGAAGTTCGGCGATGCTGAGTTTACCGCTACTGCCACCGGCAACCGCATCACCTTCACTCAGACCAACCCCGACGACGTGGACTTCGATCCCGAGCTGAAGGTCAGCGTCTCCGCTGGCACCGCCAAGGCCACCGAGATTGCCACCGCTACCACCACCCCCGGCACTGCCGCCGGTACTGCTCCCACTGTCACTGTAACTCCTCCCAACAGTGCGGCTGTTACTAAGACCAAAGGCGATGGCGCTGGTACAAAAACATCTCTGTCGATTGACCTCGCTGGTATGTCTCTTGACAAGGAGGCCAGCAAGCTGACACTGACCTTTGGCACAGGCAAAACGGTAGATAGCGGTGCTATCTCTGATGCGAACAAGGCAAATGCTGGCGAAATTGCCAAGGCTTTTAATGGTAAGACGATTACGATTGATGGTGTTGCGCTTACAGCAACTGTGACAGGCACTGTTGTCAAGTTCGAAGCTGCTGATGACACTGCTCCTGGTGCCACCACTGACTATGACGCGCTGGCTACTAACGCAACAATTGCTGCCACCGGCGTCGGCGGTGCTGCTGCCGTTGCCGCTAAGACCGAAGTAGATTTCACCGGCAAGACCGGTAAGGATGTCATTGGCGGCACCCTGACCGTTGGCGATAAAGTCTATGAGTTTACTAAGACCGGCGGTACTGCTACTGGCACCCACACCAAGGTAGAGATTGCTGAGAATGCCACCGCCGCTGAAATCGCTACAGCCTTGCAAACCGCCGCGGCTGCCGCCAAGCCTACTGATGTCACCCCCACCAGCACTGGAAACAAAGTGACCTTTACCGCTGACAATGCCGGTGCGGCCAATGATGACGATGTTGCCACCACTGTCGGCAAGGCCGGCGGCGACCCGAAGATTTCCGGCGACTACAACGTCTCCACCACTAACATCGCCAAGAAGGGCGAGGCCGCCGGCGAGCGTCTGGCTAGCACCTACTTCAACCTGAGCAAGGCCATGGCCGCCAACGGCAACCAGATCACCATCGGCAAGACCACTTACACCTTCACCACCGACGAGGCGGACAAGGGCAAGCTGGATGCCAACGCCGATAACAAGGTTTATATTGGTGATCTGGACCTGAGCAAGAAGGAGGACCTCATTGAGGCCGCCGACCGTCTGACCAAGGTTGCCAACGGCAATACCACCTACACCGTGGGCCACGACGGCACCCGTATGACCTTCACCGAGAAGAAGGGCCAGACCGACTTCGTGGGGAAGGACGGCACCACCAGCAGCCTGACCAGCCTGGAGGCCATTGAGAAGTCCTTCGGCTTCAAGACCGCTGGTAAGGCCGCCATCGAGGCTGACGACAGCAAGGCCCTGACCCTCCAGATTGGCGACACCAGCGAGTCCTACAACCAGCTGAAGGTCTCCATCGGCGACATGCACACCGAAGCCATGGGCATTGCCGACCTGAACATTGGCAACCAGGAAGACGCCGCTGCCGCCATCCAGACCATCCGCAACGCCATCAACTACGTGTCCGGCGTCCGCGGCGACTTGGGCGCCACCCAGAACCGTCTGGAGCACACCGCCAACAACCTGTCCGTGATGGCCGAGAACATCCAGGACGCCGAGTCCACCATCCGCGACACCGACGTGGCCGAGGAGATGATGAGCTACACCAAGAACAACATCCTGGTGCAGTCCGCCCAGGCCATGCTGGCCCAGGCCAACCAGGTTCCTCAGGGCGTCCTCCAGCTGCTGGGCTAATCCATCAGCCATTTCCGCACAATACGCACAAAAGGCCCGCCCCATGTGGGGCGGGCCTTTCGGTTATTTGGGACGGCGGTTGATAAGCGGATTTTTAAGCCCCAGCTTTCCGCCGCTCTTGGCGGGCGGCTCCGTCGGCCGGACGGACAGGGCCTCCTTGACCCGCAGCTTCTCCTCCACATCCTCTGCCCGCTGCTGGTGGCGCATGGTGCGGAAGACGTTTTCCAGCGGCTTCTGAGAGGCCTCCACCGCCTTGAGCATCTTGGGGGACAAAATGCTCCCGGCCCGGAGGGAGAGGGCGCGGTAGACCATCTTTGAGATGTTGTGCTCATTCTCATATCGGTCGGCCAAATCGCTGCACATCATTGCGGTGTGCACCAGCTGGGCGGACAGGGGGATTTCATCCCGGGACAGCGCCGTGGGGAAGCCCGAGCCGTCGTAATTCTTGTGGTGGAACATGGCCACCTCAGCGCAGTAGCTCAGCAGCGGCTCCCACTCCGGGGGGCCCTCCTTGAAGAACTCGCTCCCCAGCTTGGTGTGCTGGTAGAACAGCGACCGCTCCGGCTCCGGCTGCTCCGCCCCGCCCCAGATGATGTCATCCGGCAGGGCCAGCTGCCCCACCTCGGCAAAGCCGGAAGCCATGCTGATCAGCTTGGCATCGTAAGGGGTCAGCCCGGACTCGGGATACAGCTCGCAATAGGCGTTGGCCAGGGCGCTGGTAATCACCCGCAGCCGCTGGACGTAGCTGGAAAAGGTAATGTCGTGATTCTGGCAGAAGCTGAGGAATTTCCGCTGCCACCGCTGGGTCAGCAGCTCGGCCTGAGCCAGGGAAATCTTGCCCTCGGGGGCCTCTGCGTCCTGCTCCTCCTCGGTGCCCCAGTGCTGCTCGATGATGGACCGGATGCGCTCCTGCGTGGCAATCGGGGCCAGGGGCTTGACCAGAAAGTCCGCAGCCCCGATCTCCACGCCCCGGTAGACCCACTGGGGCTCCGGCTCCGCGGTGAGCAGGATGACAGGAATACGGGAACAGCCCTCCAGCTTGTGGATACGCTCCAGCACCGAGAAGCCGCTGGGCCCCCGCTGCAAGCAGATATCCAGCACCACCACGGCCAGGTCCGCCGCATTCTTGCGCACCTGGTCCAGGCCCTCATAGGCGGTGGCAGCGCGGAGGACACGGTAGTTCTTTTTGAAAATTTCGTTGAAAATCGCACGATCCAGCTCAGAATCGTCAATAATCAGAAGGGATTTTCGCATATCTCACTTCCTCCTCACTCTAATTTTTTAACGTCGTCGCCGGCATGCTCAATCTCCTCGATCTCCACCAGGGCCGAGGCAAATTTTTCACCCGAGGCCTCAATCTCCTCCAGCAGACCCTCCAGCTTGGTAATATTACGGAATTGGCTGGCCCTGAACTCGGTCAGGCCGGCCTGGGCGGCGTCGGCAATCTCGGTAATGCCCAGATTGACGGCAAAGCCCTTCAGGTTGTGAAGATGAAAATGGAAGGATTCGGCGTCCTGCTGGGCCAGGGCCTCCCGAATGGTTGCCAGGTGCAGCTCCTCCGGCAGACGCTTGATGAATTCCAGATAGAGATTGTCGTTGCCCATAAGCCGGTCCACCGCGTTATCCACGTCCACATCGTTATTCCGCAGGACATTCAGACAGCTTTGCATCTCATCCATATATAAGTCGTTCCTTTCTTGGCCAATTTTTACGCTGCCGCCCCCTCTCAGGCGGGCATAAGCAGAGTGCCGCTATTATATCACAGTTTATCAGACCGGGCTAGGGGATTTTTTCTTTTTTTATGTGATTTTTCTTGGATATTTCAGGGGACAGGCCCCCCTCCGCCCGTCCAAGGGCCGCAAACGGATAAATATACAGAATATAAAGGATATTATACATTTTTGTGAAAAATATACGGAAGTTATAGGGCTGTAACTGTATACTCATTCAAAAACCACACTTGCATTTTCCGGCGATCCGTGATAGACTTGTCCCCATAGAATTCGGAGGAGGGCCAGAGCGCCCCAATCCGGGAATTTTGGAGGAATATTTATCATGGCAGACGTAAAAAAAGTAGTGCTGGCGTACTCCGGCGGCTTGGATACATCCATCATCATCCCCTGGCTGAAGGAGAACTACAACAACCCTGAGATCATCGCCGTCTCCGGCGACGTGGGCCAGGGCACCGAGCTGGACGGCCTGGAGGAGAAGGCCATCAAAACCGGAGCCTCCAAGCTCTATGTGGAGGACCTCACCGACCAGATGGTGGACGAGGTGATCATCCCCTCCATGATGATGGGGGCCAAGTATGAGGACTACCTCCTGGGCACCGCCTTCGCCCGGCCCATCATCGCCAAGCGGCTGGTTGAAATTGCCAAAAAGGAGGGGGCCGACGCCATCTGCCACGGCTGCACCGGCAAGGGCAACGACCAGGTCCGGTTTGAGCTGGCCATCAAGCGCTTTGCCCCCGAGATGAAGATTATCGCCCCCTGGCGGGAGTGGGACATCAAGGGCCGTGACGAGGAGATCGACTACGCCGAGGCCCACAACGTCCCCCTGAAGATTTCCCGGGAGACCAACTACTCCAAGGACAAAAACCTGTGGCATCTCAGCCACGAGGGCCTAGACCTGGAAGACCCGGCCAACGAGCCCCAGTATGACAAGCCCGGCTTTTTGGAGATGGGCGTCTCCCCCGCCATGGCCCCCGACGCCCCCACCTACGTCACCTTGGACTTTGAGAAGGGCTGGCCCGTGGCCATTGACGGGGAGAAGATGAAGGCCAGCGACATCATCCGCAAGCTTAACGACCTGGGCGGCCAGAACGGCATCGGCCTGCTGGATATCGTGGAAAACCGGCTGGTGGGCATGAAGGACCGGGGCGTGTATGAGACCCCCGGCGGCACCATCCTCTACCGGGCCCACGAGGTTCTGGAGATGATCACCCTGGACAAGGACACCAAGCACATGAAGACCAAGCTGGCGGTGGACTTCGCTGACCTGGTTTACAACGGCAAGTGGTTTACCCCCCTGCGGGAGGCCCTCCAGGCTTTTGCGGTGGACACCCAGAAGTATGTCACCGGCACCGTGAAGCTGAAGCTCTATAAGGGCAATGTGATAACCGCCTCCGTCACCTCCCCCTGCACCCTGTACTCCGAGGACCTGGTGACCTTCGAGGAGAGCGACTACGACCAGAAGGACTCCCAGGGCTTTATCAACCTGTGGGGCCTGCCCGACAAGGTACAGGCGCTGCGGGAGCAGGGGAAGCTGTAAAACCTTCGTCCCCCGCAGGGCCGCAAGGCTCCTTTTGAAAGGAGCTGTCAGCCGCAGGCTGACTGAGGATTGTATTTTGCGCAGCAAAATGTATGAAATAAGCCCAGGGCTGCAAACCCGTGTTTGCTTCGCACATTTCGCCTGCGGCGAAATACAATCCTCCGCCCCAGTTTGCGAACTGGGGCACCTCCTTTCAAAAGGAGGCTTGTCCCTGCGGGGGACGAGGGAATTTCAATAAGGAGCGATTACTATGAAACTCTGGGCCGGACGGTTCCAAAAGGAAACCGACACCCTTGTCAACGACTTTAACTCCTCCATCGGCTTCGATGCCCGGCTGTACAAGCAGGACATCACCGGCTCCATCGCCCACGCTCAGATGCTGGGTAAAACGGGGATTATCGAGACCCATGAAGCCGAGACCATTGTAGACGGCCTGAAGGCCATCCTGGCCGACATCGAGGCCGGCGGCGTGGAGTTCACCCTAGAAAATGAGGACATCCACATGAACATCGAGGCCGAGCTCACCCGGCGGGTGGGGGAGGCCGGCAAGCGGCTGCACACCGCCCGGAGCCGCAACGACCAGGTGGCGGTGGACACCCGGCTGTATGTGAAGGAGGAGATTCCCGTCCTCATCGGCCAGGTGCTGGCGCTGGAGGAGGTGCTTGTGAAGAAGGCCAAGGCTAACCTGGACACCGTCATGCCCGGCTACACCCACCTCCAGCGGGCCCAGCCCACCACCTTCGCCCACTACATGATGGCCTACGCCAACATGTTCAAGCGGGACATCACCCGGCTGGAGGACTGCCGGGCGCGGCTGGACGAGTGCCCCCTAGGGGCGGGCGCTCTGGCCACCTCCACCTACCCGGTGGACCGGTTTGCCACCGCTGCCGCCCTGGGCTTTGCCAAGCCCACCGACAACTCCATGGACTCGGTGTCCGACCGGGACTACGCCATCGAGCTGCTGTCCGCCCTGTCCATTCTGATGATGCACCTTTCCCGGTTCTCCGAGGAGATCATCCTGTGGTGCTCCTGGGAGTTTAAATACGTGGATCTGGACGACGCCTACTCCACCGGCTCCTCTATCATGCCCCAGAAGAAAAACCCCGACGTGGCCGAGCTGGTGCGGGGCAAGACGGGCCGGGTGTACGGCTCTCTGGTGACCCTGCTCACCGTGATGAAGGCCCTCCCCCTGGCCTACAACAAGGACATGCAGGAGGACAAGGAGGCCCTGTTCGACGCCATCGACACGGTGGAGCTGTGTCTGCCCGTCTTCGCCGCCATGGTGGACACCCTCACCGTCCGGCCCAAGGATATGGCCAAGGCGGCGGCCGGCGGCTTTATCAACGCCACCGACTGCGCCGACTACCTGGTGAAGAAGGGCCTGCCCTTCCGGGAGGCCTACATGATCGTGGGCCGGCTGGTGAACCTGTGCATCAAAACCGGCGACACCCTGGACACCCTCACCCTCCGGGACTTCCGGGCCATCTCCGGCCTGTTCGACGCCGACGTCTACCAGGCTCTGGCCCTGAAGACCTGCGTCAACGGCCGCAAGGTCTACGGCGGCCCGGCTAGGGAGAGCGTAGAGAAGCAGATTTCCCTCATTGAGGAGTTTGTGGCGGCAAGAAGGTAAAAGCCTCCCTCTCCGAGGGAGGTGGCACGGCGAAACCGTGACGGAGGGAGTCCGCCGTCGGAAAACTCCCTCAGTCAGCCCTGCGGGCTGACAGCTCCCTCAGAGAGGGAGCCTTTAGGAAGGAGAAACAAAAATGTTCAACGAGATCACCGGCGGCGTGTGCGCCGCCCAGGGCTTTAAGGCCGGCGGCGTCCACTGCGGCGTGAAGGCCAGCAGCAGCCCGGACAAGAACGACCTGGCCATGATCCTCTCTGACCGGGAGTGTACCGCCGCCGGGGTGTATACCCTGAACCGGGTAAAGGCGGCCCCCATCTATGTGACCATGGACCACCTGGAGGACGGCACCGCCTGGGGCATCGTGGCCAACAGCGGCAACGCCAACGCCTGCTGCCCCGGCAGCCATGAGAACGCGGAGGCCATGTGCGCCGCCGCGGCCGCCGCCACCGGCCGGGAAGCGGGGGACTTCGCCGTCTGCTCCACCGGCGTCATCGGCCAGACCATCAACATCGGCGCCATCAAGCTCGGCATGCCAAAGCTGGCCGCCGCCCTGAGCGAGGACGGCTCCGACCGCGCCGCCGCCGCCATCATGACCACCGACACGGTGAAAAAGGAGATCGCCCTCTCCTTCCACGTGAGTGGGAAGACGGTCAAGCTGGGGGCCATCGCCAAGGGCTCCGGCATGATTCACCCCAACATGGGCACCATGCTGTGCTTTATCACCACCGACTGCGCCATCACCCAGGAGCTGCTGGAGGATGCCCTACGGGAGGTGTCCGCCAAGACCTTCAACCGGGTCACCGTGGACGGCGACACCTCCACCAACGACACCTGTGTCGTGCTGGCCAACGGCGCGGCGGGCAACCCCCTCGTCGAGTGGAAGGACAGCGACTACGAGACCTTCAAGGCCGCCCTGTATCAGGTCTGCCGCCACCTGGCCCGGGCCATCGCCGGCGACGGCGAGGGGGCCGGCCGGCTGGTCACCTGCAAAATGACCGGGGCCCGCAGCGAGGAGAACGCCGAGCGGCTGGCCAAGGCGGTGGTGGGCTCCTCCCTGGTGAAGGCCGCCATGTGTGGGGCCGACGCCAACTGGGGCCGGGTGCTGGCTGCCATGGGCTACTCCAAGGCCCCCTTCCGCCCGGAGCATGTGGACATCTCCTTCTCCTCCGCCGCCGGAGAAATCCTGGTGTGCGGCCAGGGGGACGGCCTGCCCTTTGACGAGGCAAGGGCCAAGGAGATTCTGTCTCAGAAGGAGGTCGTCATTGCGGTGGACCTCCACGAGGGGGAGGACGAGGCCGAGTGCTGGGGCTGCGACCTCACCGCCGAATACGTCCACATCAACGGGGATTACCGCAGTTAAAAAATACAAGGAGGAATCCTATATGTCCTTCAACGAGCTGGACCGGGCCCAAATTCTGGCGGAGGCCCTGCCCTACATTCAAAAATTCACCGGCAAGACCATTGTGGTCCGCTACGACAGCGGCGCGGTCCACGGCGAGACGGTGGAGACCGTTATCTCCGATATCATCCTGCTGTCCCTGGTGGGCATCCGGGTTGTGGTGGTCCACGGCGGCACGCCGGAGATCAATGACATGCTCACCCTGCTGGGCAGGGAGTCCAAATTTATCGACGGCCTGCGGTACACCGACGGCCCCACCATGGCGGTGGTCCAGCAGGTGCTGTGCGGCCAGGTGAACAAGGACCTGGTGGCCACCCTGAACCGCCTGGGCGGCAAGGCCGTGGGCCTGTGCGGCCTGGACGGCGGCCTGTTCCAGGCCAGGGTGCTGGACGAGAAGTACGGCCTGGTGGGGGATATCACCAAGGTGGACGCCGCCATGGCTTCCTCCGCCCTGGCCAGCGGCTACATCCCCGTGGTGGCCCCCGTGGCCCAGGGGACGGACCAGCCCACCTCCTACAACGTGGACGCCGACACCGCCGCCGCCAAGCTGGCCGTGGCCCTGGAGGCGGAGAAGCTGGTCCTCCTCACCGATGTGCGGGGCCTGTTCCGCGACCCGGCGGACGAGGGCACCCTGATCCCCGAGCTTCAGCTCTCCTCCGTCCCCGCCCTGGTGCGGGAGGGGATTATCGCCGGGGAGATGGTCCACAAGGTGGACTGCTGTGTCAACGCCGTCCGCTCCGGCGTGGGCTCCGCTGTCATTCTGGACGGCCGGGTGTCCCACTCCCTGCTCACCGAGCTGCTCACCGACGCCGGCGTGGGCACCATGCTCACCAACTAAATTCCGAGAAACCTTCACTGTGTAGGGGCGGATATCATCCGCCCGCAGGATATGAACCAATTTATAAAAAAGCGGGTGGGTAATACCCGCCCCTACAGGAGGCCTTATGAAAAACGACCTGTTAAAGCTGCTGGACCTGTCCGGGGAGGATATCATCACCATCCTGAACACGGCGGACCAACTGAAATATGAGACCAAGCACAACATCCACAAGGACTACCTCAAGGGCAAGACCCTGGCCATGATCTTTGAGAAAAACTCCACCCGCACCCGGGTCTCCTTCGAGACGGGGATGTACCAGCTGGGAGGCCACGCCCTGTTCCTCTCCGGCAAGGAGAGCCAGATCGGCCGGGGGGAGCCCATTGAGGACACCGCCCGGGTGCTGGACCGGTACTGCGACGGCATCATGATCCGCACCTTTGCCCAGGAGGAGGTGGAGCGGCTGGCCCAGTACACTCAGATTCCCGTGATTAACGGCCTGACCGACTTCTGCCACCCCTGCCAGGTGCTGGCCGACCTGCTCACCATCCGGGAGCACAAGGCGGTGCTGAAGGGGCTGAAGATGTGCTACATCGGCGACGGCAACAACATGGCCAACTCCCTCATTGTGGGCGGCCTGAAGGTGGGGATGGAGGTGTCGGTGGCCTGTCCCGAGGGCTACGACCCCGACCCCCAGGTGCTGGACTTCGCCCGCAGCGACCCCGCCCATAAGTTCTCCCTGTTCCGCACCCCCAAGGAGGCCGCCGTGGGGGCCGACGTAATGATTACCGACGTGTGGGCCTCCATGGGCCAGGAGGAGGAGAAGGCAATCCGGGTGAAGGCCTTCCAGGGCTATCAGATCAACGACGAACTGATGGCCCTGACCAACGAGGGCTGCATGGTGCAGCACTGCCTCCCCGCCCACCGGGGGGAGGAGATCACCGCCGAGATCTTCGAGGCCCACGCGGACGAAATCTTTGACGAGGCGGAGAACCGCCTCCACGCCCAGAAGGCGGTTATGTACCTGCTGATGAAGGAGAAGGACCAGTAAAAACCGGCCCCCTGACACGAAAGCCGTGTCAGGGGGCTTATTGTATCTATCAGCTAAGGCGCAGGTCCAGATCCAGGTCCACATCCCCCTCGATGCCGGCCACCTGGCCGGTGTGGGTGTACTGCCACAGGTCAAAGCAGTAGTAAAAATCCGGTTTGGTGTCGTACTCCGCCAGCCAGAGGATGTAGTCGGTCAGCTCCCGCAGGTCGTAGCGGAGATAGCCCAGGCTCTGGTTGAAGTAGACCGCCGGGCGGTAGCCTGCGTCGCGTATCTTCTCGCAGAAGGCGGCGGCGCACTGGGTGAGGACCTGGTTGTCCAGGCCGTCGGTGCGGGCGTTATTTCCCGGGGAAATAGGCTCCCAGTCGAAGGCGACGGGATAGGCGATGTCGTATCCCTCGATGGCGCTGAGGATATAGTCGGCCTCCTCCTCTGCCTCCTGGGGGGTGATGGCCTGGGAGAAGAAGTAGACCCCCACGTCCAGGCCGGCGTCCAGCGCCCCCTGGAGGTTGGTCTGGAAGGTCTGGTCGGGGAACAAGCCCCCCTCGGTGTAGCCCCGGTAACCCAGGCGGAGGATGGCGAAGTCGATGCCGTCACCGGCCACCGCCTCCCAGTCGATCTCCTGCTGGTAGGTGGACACGTCAATCCCCGTCCTGGCCCGCCTGCCGTTTTCCTCATAGGTGACGCGGCCCTTCTCGTCCAGCGAGAAGCCGGCCCGGTCATAGGGGTTCAGGGGCATCCCCTCCAGCGGGGTCATGATCCGGTCGCCAAAACGGAAGGTGATGGGCTCCTCCTCCGACAGGTCGGGGGGCTCCTCCGGCGCAGGTTCGGGCCACAGGGTAAGAAGCAGGGCGGCCAGGGCCAAAATCAGGGCCAGCACTGAGACAGCCAGGGTCAGCCTGCTCAGCCCGTTCCCACCTGAGCGGCCGGAGGGCTGCTGCCGTCTCTGGGGCGGCGGGGCCTGGCGGACGGGGCGGGGCGGCTTCTGGGACGGCTGATACTCCGTCTCAATCACCGGCTGTTCCTCCTCCAGGGTGTCCCATTCAGGCGGGTATTGGCTCATAACAATTCCCCCGTTTCGACGTTTTCTCTATTTTACCATATCGGCCGGAGAATGGCAACACATAATAGGGGCCGGCATTCCTGCCGGCCCCTATTATCATTTCCTCGCAGGCCGCTGGGAGCCTGCCATTACCCGATCACCCGCCGGGCCACATCCACGCTCTCCTTGGCGTCCTTGGCGTAGAAGTCGGCGCCGATTTTTTTGGCATAATCCGCCGTGAGCACCGCGCCTCCCACTACCACCTTGCAGGGGACATTCTCCGCCCGCAGCAGGCGGATGGTCTCCTCCATGCTGCCCAGGGTGGTGGTCATCAGGGCGGACAGCCCCACCAGGGGGGCGGCATGCTTTTGGGCGGCCTCCACCACGGCGGCGGGCTCCACGTCCTTGCCCAGGTCGATCACGGGGTAGCCGTAATTCTCCAGCAGCACCTTGACAATGTTCTTGCCGATATCGTGGATGTCCCCCTTCACGGTGGCCAGCACAATGGGGGCCTTGGAGACACTCCCTCCGCCGGGCTGGGCGGACAGCCCCTCCCGAATCACCTCAAAGGCGGCCTGCGCCGCCCCGGCAGCCTGGATGAGCTGGGGCAGGAACACCTTCCCCGCTTCAAAATCCGCCCCCACCCGGTCCAGAGCGGGAATAAGGACGCCGTCCACCACCGCCATGGGTTCCTCCGTCTCCAGCAGACGGCGGGCGGCAGGGCCCGCCTCCCCCTTCAGGCCGGCAATGACAACCTGCTCCAGCGTCCGCTCCCCGGCGGGGGCGGCGGACGGGGCCTGTCCTGCTCCGGTGGTGATGGAGGTGGACACCGCCGCGTTGGCGTAGGCGGCGATGTAGTCCCGGGCGTCGGTATCAATGTTCATCAGCAGGTGGTAGCACCGGACCGCCGCCATCATGGCCTCCAGATTGGGGTTGATAATGGGCAGGTCCAGCCCCTTTGTCATGGCCATGGTGAGGAAGTTCTGGTTGACCAGAGGCCGGGCGGGCAGGCCGAAGGAGATGTTGGACACCCCCAGCACCGTCTTCAGCCCCAGCTCCTTCTTCACCCGGGCCAGGGCTTCCAGGGTCTGAGAGGCCGCCGCCTGCTCCGCCGACACGGTGAGGGTAAGGCAGTCGATGTACACGTCCTCCCGGCGGATGCCGTAGTTCAGGGCCCGGTTCAGGATGCGCCGGGCGATATCCAGCCGGTCCAGGGCGGTTTTGGGGATGCCGTTTTTGTCCAGGGTGAGACCCACCACCGCCGCGCCGTACTTCTTCACCAGGGGGAGGATGGCGTCCAGAACTTCCTCATCCCCATTCACCGAGTTGACAATGGCCTTGCCGCAGTAGACCCGCAGTGCCTTCTCCAGCACCTCCGGGCGGGTGGAGTCCAGCTGGAGGGGGGCGTCAGTGACCCCCTGGAGGGCCTTTACCACCTTCACCATCATAGACGGCTCGTCGATCTCGGGCAGGCCCACGTTCACGTCCAGGATGTCCGCCCCGGCCTGGGTCTGCTCCAGAGCCTGACCCAGCATGTAGTCTACGTCGTCCCGGAGGAGGGCCTCCTTCATCCGCTTCTTGCCCGTGGGATTGATGCGCTCACCGATGACCCGCACCCGGTCGATGGGCACGACGCAGACGGGACTGCACACTGCGGCGGGGACGCTTCGGGGAATTTCCCGGATGGTCCGGCCCTCCAGGGCCCTGCACAGCTTGGCGATATACTCCGGTGTGGTGCCGCAGCAACCGCCGTAGCACTTCACCCCCAGCTCCGTCAGCTGAGCCATCGCTTCGGCGAATTCCTCCGCCGTAATGTCGTACCCCGCTCCGCCCGGGTCGGGCAGGCCGGCGTTGGGCTTCACCGAGATGGGCAGGGTGGTCCAGCGGGCCAGCTCCTCCACCAGGGCGGGCATCTCCCGGGGACCCAGGGAGCAGTTGATGCCGATGGCGTCCGCACCCATGCCCTCCAGAGTGAGGGCCGCACTGGCGGGAGAGTGGCCCAGGAAGGTCCTCCCCCGCTCCTCATAGGTCATGGAGACGATAACCGGCAGGTCGCAGTTCTCCTTCACCGCCAGCAGGGCCGCCCGGCACTCCTGCAGGTCGGTCATGGTCTCCACCATCACCAGGTCCGCCCCGGCGGACACCGCCGAGCGCACCTCCTGGGCAAAGATATCCACCGCCGTCTCAAAATCCAGAGTGCCGGTGGGCTCCAGCAGCTGGCCGATGGGCCCCAGGTCCAGGGCCACCAAAGCCCTCCCCGCCGCCGCCTCTTTGGCGATGGTAATGGAGGGGGGAATCACCTCCTCCACTGTCCTGCCGGTACGTTTCAGCTTCTCCCGGTTGGCCCCGAAGGTGTTGGCGCACAGGATCTGGGTACCCGCCTCCACATAGGCGCGGTGGATATCCAGCAGCCAGTCGGGGTGGTCCAGCGCGGCCAGCTCGGGGTGCTCCCCCAGCCTCAGCCCCTTGGCCTGGAGCATGGTGCCCATGCCGCCGTCCAGAATCACGGGGCCGGGTGCTTTCAATAATTCACGAAATTCCACAGTGTCCGCCCGCCTTTCGATATTGACAGCTTCCCTGAGCGGGACAGCCCAGGCAGCTGCGGTTCTTTTTTTCAATCTCCCCGCTGGAAACGCCCAAAATGGCGGTCACCGACTTCCGGGGGGTGAGTAGATGGTTTGCTGTGGCGCACAGCCCCGCCCGGCGGGGGGCGTCCAGCAGGTCCAACAGGGGCCCCTGAACCTCCAGGGGCAGGTCCCCGTAGCCGGGACTGTACCGGAAGGGGAAGGAGCAGCCGGGGAATTTCCCTTGCAGCTCCCCCTCGATCTGGTCGCAGACCTCCTCCACGGCGGCGGAGGCGCAGCAGTCCAGGGTAAGGGCCCGGCCCATGTCCAGCCGCTCCGCCCGGCGGATGAGGGCGTCCGCCTCCGCCCCCAGGGTGGCGCAGAAGAGGGCCGCCCGGCCGCAGCCGGACAGGTGGGCTTTCAGGTCCTCTCCGGGCAGCAGAAGGCCGTTTTCCAGCCGCACGCCACACGCCTCAAAAGAAATTTCCACCGGCCGCCAGCTCCACCGGGGCCGGACGGCCCCCAGCAGCTCCCGGGCGCAGTCCTCCACCTGCGCCATCAGAGCCCCGTCCGCCTTTTCGGGCGGACAGCCCATGTAGCGCAGAACCTCAGCGGTGTTCAGTTGGGTGAGGGTGATGGGCATAGTTTCTCCTTTCGTCCCGCCCGCAGGCGATAAGGCTCCTTTGGAAAGGAGCTGTCAGCCGCAGGCTGACTGAGGATTGCGTTCGGCGAAGCCGAACATACGAAGTAAACAAAGTTTGCGGAAACCTTGTATACTTCGTATATTTTGCTTCGCAAAATGCAATCCTCCGCCCCAGTTTGCGAACTGGGGCACCTCCTTTCAAAAGGAGGCTGACCGCTGCGGCGGGACGGGGGCCTGTTACAGCAGCGTAATCCCCGCCTTCTCGGCGGCGGTGGTGTTGACCTCGTCCCACAGGGAGGACTGGACCTCGCCGATGTGGGCCTTGCCCAGCAGCAGCATGGACACCCGGCTCTGGCCGATGCCGCCGCCCATGGTCAGGGGCAGCTCGCCATTGAGCAGCATCTTATGAAAGGGCAGCTCCCGGCGGCTCTCACAGTCGGACAGCTCCAGCTGGCGGGCCAGGCTCTCCTCGTCCACCCGGATGCCCATGGAGGACAGCTCAAAGGATCGCCGGCCCACGCTGTCCCACACCAGCAGGTCGCCGTTCAGAGCCCAGTCGTCGTAGTCGGGGGCCCGGCCGTCGTGGGGTTTGCCGGATTTCAGCTTGCCGCCGATGCCCATGAGGAAGGTGGTGGGGTGGTCCTGGACGAAGGCGTCCTCCCGCTCCTTCGGGGTCTTGTCGGGAAACAGGTCCTCCAGTTCCTGGGTGGTGATAAAGGTGACGTCGGTGGACACCGGGGGCAGCACATTCAGCTGGGGGAAGACGGTGCACAGGAAGGACTGGGTCTCTGACAGGGCGTTAACAATGGAACACACCGTCTGCTTCAAAAAGTCCACATTCCTCTGCTCCCGAGTGATGATCTTCTCCCAGTCCCACTGGTCCACGTAGGCGGAGTGGAGGGAATCCAGATCTTCATCCCGGCGGATGGCGTTCATGTTGGTGTACAGCCCCTCCCCCGCGTGGAACTGGTAGCGCTTCAGGGCCAGCCGCTTCCACTTGGCCAGGGAGTGAACCACGGCGGCGTCTCCCTCCACGCCGTTGATGTCAAAGGCCACCGCCCGCTCCACGCCGTTCAGGTCGTCGTTCAGGCCGGAGGACACCGCCACAAACAGCGGAGCGGACACCCGGTGCAGCCGCAGAGCCCCTGCCAGCTTGTCGGCAAAGAGGCGGTTGCCCAGGTCAATGGCGCGCTGGGTCTCATAAATGGACAACAGGGGCTTATACCCCTGGGGTAATTTGATCTCTTTCATACAAAAGCTCCTTTTCTCCTTGGATTTTCCCATTATACTCGCCGCAGGCTGGAATTGCAATAAAAAGTGTGGTATGATAGGGGCAGAAAATCAGCGGGAGGGTATGCGGTATGCTGGAGGAATTTCTCACCTGTCTGGAGGGGCAGGGTTGGAGCGTTATAAGGAACACATCTGCTGAAGTCCGGCTTCCGGAGGCCGTGGCAGGTCGGTATCGGAGCTGTCCCCCGTCGTGGCTGGCGCTGCTTGGTGCGGTTCAAGAGCTGGCCCGCGGGGACGAGAGGGCCTGGTTCCTCTGCGCCGGAGACTATAATGTGCAGGCGGACCAACCCTGGCAGTGGAACGAGTGGGAGCGGCTCAGCCTGGAGGCCGCTGGGGACGACGCCGTCTGGACAGCGGCAATCAGGGACTTCTGGACGGAGCATCTGCCCATTTTCATGTCGCTGTCAGACGGCTATGCCTACTACGCAATCTCCATGAAAGACGGTTCCGTGGTATACGGACGGGAACCGGAGTTCGAGGAATGTGAGACGGCGGCCCCCTCCTTCGATGCGTTTATGGAGCAAATTGTGAAGGGACAGACCCTTCTGTAACAGCTCCGATAAAAATCTCTCGACAAAAAAGATATTTTATGCTATAATGTTGCCATCACAATGGCAAAGGAGAGCTTATGAAATTCTATTTTAATTCGGAGCTTGTGGGTTAAGCCGGGAGGTTTCGCCCAACTGTTCCGCGACGCCTCCCAAAAGAAAACCAGTCTTTTAGGAGGAAATCACCCCATGAATCGGGAAAATAAACGCAAATCATTTGAAAAAGGCTATTTTAAAACCCACCCCTGTCACGACAGCTTCACCTGTAAGGTGTGCGGCCGTCCGGTGGTCCCGGAGGCGGCGGGCAGCGCCCACCGCAACCACTGCCCCAACTGCCTGTGCAGCCTCCATGTGGACGAGGAGCCGGGCGACCGGGCTTCCGACTGCGGCGGTATTATGGAGCCCATCGGTGTCTGGGTGCGCAGGGGCGGCGAGTGGGCCGTCATCCACCGGTGCCGCCGGTGCGGCAGGCTGAGCTCCAACCGCACCGCCGCTGACGACAACCCCATGAAGCTGATGTCAGTGGCGCTGAAGCCCCTAGCACAGCCCCCCTTCCCCCTGGAGCACATTGAGCGGCTCACCGCCCTCATGGGCGGATCGGGAAGTATCAAATAGCGCAGAAACGCCCGCCCGGGAGAACCCGGGCGGGCATGTTTTGTCTGGATTACGCCACGGAATAGCTCCCCCGCACCAGCAGCTTCACATCGCCGGAGGCGGTAAGGGTCCGGTCGGCGATGGTGGCCATGTACAGGTGGTTTTTGGTGAGGGCCGCGCCGGAGTTCACCGTCCCGCCGGTGGACAGGTCGATAAGGGCGGGGGTGGTGTTGGCCTTCACGGTGATGGTGCCGATGCGGGGCAGAATCTCGCACCCCACGCCCAGGGACATGACCTGTCCGTTGGTCATGGACACCAGCTCGTAGGAGGCGGAGCCGCCGGAGGGGGTTGTCTGTCCGCCCTGCCGCTTGTACTGGTTGATCTGGTTGGTAAAGGTCTGCTCCAGCTCCTTCTGCCGGGCGGCGGTCTTCTCCTCCACCTGCTTGACAATCTGGGGGATGGCGGTCTGGTTCAGGTAGCTCAGGGTAATCAGGGGGTCGCCCTGATCGCCCCCCGTGGCCAGGGCGCCCACGGTGCCCAGCAGCACGGCGGACAGGGCCATAGCGCCCAGGCGGATGGTCCAACGCTTGTTTGGCTTTTTCATACGTACGCTCCTTTTTATGTAGGGGGCGGTCTCTGTGCCGCCCCGATTCCTGCGAATCAGGGCAGGGACACTCTGATTCCTATGGACCAAGGCAGGACCGCCCCGATTCCTATTGGTAAAAGTGGGGCGGCGCAGAGGCCGCCCCCTACGATTTTATACCATCGTCTCCGGGTGGAGGCCGAAGCTTACCGCGATGGCGGTGTCCACCTGCTTCATCACGCCGTCGTCCAGCCGGCCCATTTTCTCCCGCAGCCGGCGCTTATCCAGGGTGCGCACCTGCTCCAACAGGATTACCGACTCCTTGGGCAGGCCACAGCTCAGCGGGGCCACCGAGATATGGGTGGGCAGCCGGGCCTTCCCCGTCTGGGAGGTGATGGCCGCCGCAATAACGGTGGGGCTGTGCCGGTTGCCGGTATCGTTCTGCACAATGAGGACAGGGCGCACGCCCCCCTGCTCGCTGCCCACCACGGGGCTTAAATCGGCGTAAAAAATGTCGCCTCGTTTCACGCTGTTATCCAAGTACACTCACACTCCGCTGGAAGATAGCACCGCGTTACAGCCGAAGTAGTCGTATGTAACGCTGTACTATGATTCTCCCACGGGGCGGCGGGCCTTATACCTGTCTTGGAAAAAGAATTTGAGCCGTCACACGACCTGAGCGGCCCCGGCCCACTCCAAACGCCCGCCGCGCCCCGCAGACCCCGGGGTTCCATCACCCCGCGCTCCAACTCATCCTATGTGCGGACGGGCCGGGCGGTCACGGGGGTGGACAGGCCCTTTCGCGGCCTGTCCACGGGCTTTTGGAGAAATTTTCAGGAAATTGCGCTCCCCATCTCCAAATAGATGCGGGGAACTCGGGGTGTGAGCTGGCACAATAATTCATAGGGGATGGTGCCGGCCAGCTGGGCCGCCCAGTCCGTCAGACCGGGGCCGTAGACGGTGGCCACGTCCCCCGCCTTCACGCCGGGGGCGTCGGTCACGTCCACCATGCACATATCCATGCAGATGCGGCCCAGGACGGGACAGAGCTTGTCCCCGATAAGCACCTCCAGCTTGTTGGACAGGACACGGGGCAGGCCGTCGCCGTAGCCCATGGGCAGGACAGCGACTTTGGAGTCCCGCTCCAGTGTGGCGGTGCAGCCGTAGCTGATCTTTGCCCCGGCGGGCAGGTCCCGGACAACGGCGATCCGGCTCTTTACCGTCATCACCGGCTTTAAGCCTGGGTCCTTCACCGAGGGGTCGGGGACATAGCCGTACAGGGCGATGCCGGGGCGGATCATGTTCATGTACACTTTCGTCCAGCTATAGTTTAACACAGCGGCGCTTGCCGCGCAATGGTAAATCTTAAATTGATGGAGCCCCCGCTCCCAAAGCTCACCGAACACATCATAAATGCGGGCACACTGGTTCTTGGTATATGCCTCACTTCCGTCGGCGTTGGCGAAGTGGGTAAAAATGCCCTCCGGCTCCAGGCCGGGCAGGGCGCACAGGGATTCGATTTCCTTGCCGGCGCGTTCCAGCGCCGCTTCGTCATCGTCTTCATAATACACAAAGCCCAGCCGGCCCATGCCGGTATCCACCTTCACATGGACTTTCAGCGTCTTGCCGGCGGCCTCGGCGGCGGCAGACAGGGCTTCCCCCGTCTCCAGGTCGCCCACCGTCTGGGTGACGTCGTACGCCAGCAGGTCGCCGGCCAGCTCCACCGGGGTCTGGCCCAGGCAGAGGATGGGCAGGGTAATTCCCGCCCCCCTCAGCTCGACGGCCTCGGCCAGACAGGCCACCGCCAGCATGTCAGCTCCCAACGCCTGCAATTTCTTCGCCACGGGCACCGCGCCGTGGCCGTAAGCGTCCGCCTTCACCACACCCAGGAATCTGGTCTCCGGGGCCAGCCCCCGCAGGAGCCGGTAGTTGTGGGCCAGGGCGTCCAGGTCTACCTCCGCCCAGGTGCGGGCCGTTCTTTTGTCTGTCATTCAAATTCCTTCTTTTGTAGGGGCGGCCTGTGGCCGCCCGTCTAAAATATACCATTCCTTTGGTAATGGCGCGCCGGGGTCGTCGCGCCCCACATGCGGGCGGCACGTCCTGCATGCGGGCGGCCACAGGCCGCCCCTACCGATTACCCCGCCATAAAATCGGAAAATTCGCATAGAATTACACGGAAGCCATCCACCGAGATTTCCCCGCGGGTGAGGGCGTGGGTGGCAGTATCGAACCACAGGACCGTCTCCGTCCCCGCGCCCGGCGTGCCGGAGGGGTCGCCGCAGTCCACCCGGACAACAGCCCCCTCCTCCTCCAGGGCGCAGGCGGTGATGTAACCCGACCGGGCCGCCTCCAGCAGGGCGGGGACGGCGGAGACGGGGGTCAGGCCGTCCCCGTCCAGGGGGCCAGTTTCCACCGACAGGCCGTCAAACTCCAGCTGGCTCTCCGTCCCGGACAGCCGGGCGGTGAGACCCGCCACCGTCTCCGGTGCGGAGAGGGCAAGGACAGTCTCCGGCCCGTTCACCGACACGGCCATCTCATATTGATACACCCGCTGTCCGTAGTCGGCGGTAACGGCCGCCCGGGCGGCACAGCTCTCCATGGCCAGATACTCCCCCCGGATGGTCAGGGCCAGCTCCTCCGCCTCGCTCACCCCCGCCGGGCCGCAGCCCGCCAGGAGGAGGGTTGTCATTAGTACGCAAATCAAACATTTGCGCACGGTGATACCTCCAAAATTGAAATTGGTTTTGTATGTAGGGGCGGCCTGTGGCCGCCCGTATAGGCGTGGCAAGAACCAGCGGGCGGCCACAGGCCGCCCCTACAGTTCCGAATCACACACCGCATGACGCGGCGCGCCGGGGTCGTCGCGCCCTACGATTCCTCCGTCCACTTCCGCAAAATTTCGGGCAGGGTATCAATGAGGTCGGAGGGCAGCATGGCATATTCCCCAAATTTCCGGGCGCACAGGTCGCCGGCCAGACCGTGAAAGCAGACGGCGGCGGTCACCAGCTCCGGGGTGTTGTCCCGCTCCTGACGCAGGTGCTTCTGCCCCAGCAGGGCGGCAATCATCCCCGCCAGCACGTCACCGGAACCGCCCTTGGCCATGCCGGGGTTGCCAGAGGCGTTGATCCAGGCAGAGCCGTCGGGGGCGGCGGTAACAGTGCCCTGGCCCTTGAGGACCAGAATACAGCCGTGGTCCCTGGCAAAATCCCGGGCGGCAGACAGCCGGTCCCGGATGGGCAGGGCGCACCCTGTCAGCCTGGAAAATTCCCCCTCGTGAGGGGTAAGGACGGTGGGGGCGCTCCGCCTGTCCAGTACATCTATATGCCCGGCCAAGGCGTTTATGCCATCGGCATCCAGGACGACGGGCATGTCCAGCTCAGCCAGCAGGGACAGCACCAGCTGTTCCGCCCCGGGACTGCGTCCCAGGCCTGGGCCGATGAGGGCCACATCGCAGCCCCTCGCCCGCTCCAGAACGGCAGAGCAGTCCTCTGGCAGTGGGAAGGGCATGGCCTCGTCACACTTGACGGCCACAATGGGGTAAATGTCCCGGGGGACCCCTAAGTACACCAGCCCCGCCCCAGTGCGCAGGGCGGCACGGGCCGCCAGGACGGGCGCGCCGGTATAGCCCTCGCTCCCGGCCAGAATGAAAATTTTTCCAAAGTCCCCCTTGTGGGCGCTCCGGGGGCGGCAGGGGAGCTGGCTGTCGGGCTGGCGCACCACCTCCAGCCGGGGCAACGTCCCGAACATCTGGTGCTCCAGCTCCCAGGGGATGCCGATGTCCACAATGCGGACCTCCCCGGCCCGCTCCGCCCCTGGCCCGGAGTACAGCCCCGGCTTGCCCCGGGTAAAGGTAACGGTCACCTTGGCCTGGACCGCCTCCCCCAAGATTTCTCCGGTGTCGACGTTCACCCCGGAGGGGACGTCGCAGGCCACCACCGGGCAGTGCATCCGGCTTTGCATCTGTAAAACGGCGGTGCGGAACACACCTGTCACCGGACGGGTCAGGCCGATGCCAAAGAGGGCATCCACCATCACGTCGCAGGTGGACAGCCAGGTGAGGAGCTTCTGCTGTTCGTAGGTCATGGTGGCCTCCAGAGTGGAGCGGTCGGTCATATCTACCGAAAAATCCTCCAGCCGACCCCCGGCGGCGGTGAGCTTGTCCTCCATGGCCTTCTCGTCAGGGGTCATTTTGGCCCGGTCCCCCACGAAGAAGGCGCGGACCTGACAGGGGCCCATCCCCATCAGCAGGCGGGCGGCGGCCACCCCGTCCCCACCGTTGTTGCCGGGGCCGCAGAACACGGCGATCCTCGGGGTGGGGTCGGTGTTTTTGGACTCCACGATTTCCCGGAGCTCCGCCACCTGCCGCTCCTCCTCGTCAGTAGGGGGCGGGGCGTCCTTTTTGCGCATGACGATCATGGAGGAAAAGCTGCCGAGGACAGGGCTGAAACCGTCCTCCTCGGGCTGGAGAAGCTCCCAGACAGCCTGGGCCACGGCCTGGGCGGCGTTCTCCATCAGGTTCAGGGAGGACACCCCCCGCTCCTGGATGGCCCGGCGGTCCAGCTCCTTCATTCGGGCGGCGGTGGCTAAGGGTAACATGGAACACCTCCTATTCGGGCTCCCTCTCTGAGGGAGCTGTCAGCCCAAGGGCTGACTGAGGGAGTTTCCAATTGACGCACTCCCTCCGTCACGGCTTCGCCGTGCCACCTCCCTCTAAGAGGGAGGCAGGCTTTTACTTCAAAAATCCGTTGACAATCTGCTCCTCTGCCTCTTTTTCCGTCAGGCCCAGGGTCATCAGCTTGGTGAGCTGCTCCCCGGCGATCTTGCCGATGGCCGCCTCGTGGACCAGCTGGGCATCCAGACAGTTGGCGGTGACCTCCGGGATGGCGGACACCACACCCTCGTCCATGATGATGGCGTCACACTCGGAATGGCCGTAGCAGGCGGCGTTGCCGTTGATCCGGGCCAGGAAAATCTGCCTGGACTGGCCCCGGGCCACCGAGCGGGAAATCACGTTGGTGTGACAGCCCTCGCCGTCCAGGTCTACAGTAAAGTCGGACTTGGCAAGCTGCCTGCCGTGGGTCATGACCTTCTCCTTGATAATCAGGGTGGAGCGGGACCCCAGCTTTGCGGTGGTGCTGCGGACGGTGGAGTCCACCCCCTTGATCTGGGTGGTCTCCATCTCCATGTACCCTCCCTCGTCCAGCTCTACCACGGTGGTGGGGTTCATGATGTTCTCGCCGGAGCCGTCCCCCTCGGCGTAGTGCTTTTCCACGTAGCGCACCCGGGCGTTTTTCCCCACATGGAAGGTGTGGATGCCCGAGTGCTCCGAGGACTGCTCGCCGCAGTTGTGGATGCCGCAGCCGGCGATGATGGTCACGTCGCTGTCCTCACCGATGAAGAAGTCGTTATATACCATGTCCTTCAGGCCGCTCATGCTCAGCACCACCGGGATGTGGACCGACTCGTTCCGGGTGCCCGGCTTGATGATGATGTCGATGCCGTCCTTGTCCGTCTTGGTGACAATGTCGATGTTGGCGGTGGTGTTCCGGCCCGCCTTCTGGCCGTTGGCCCGGATGTTGTAGGCCCCCTCGGGCACCTCGTGGAGCCCGGCCACCTGCTCTAATAAGCTCTTTTGGATTGCGTCCATATTGTATTCCTCCTTGGATAAATGGCTCCCTCAGAGAGGGAGCTGTCAGCCCGTAGGGCTGACTGAGGGAGTTTTCCGTCGATGGACTCCCTTCGTCACGGCTTCGCCGTGCCACCTCCCTCTGAGAGGGAGGCAATGATCACCGCACCTTGTCCGCCAAAGCGCCGCACACGCCTGGGGCGCCCCCCAGCAAGGTGGGCAGGACGTCCTTCCGGGGGCCGTCGTTGACCACACGGCCGTCGGCCAGGACGATAATCCGGTCAGCGATATTGAGAATCCGCTCCTGATGGGAGATGATAAGGATGGAGCCGTTGATCTTCTTGTGGAGCTGCTCGAAGACCTGAATCAGGTTGGAGAAGGACCACAGGTCGATGCCCGCCTCGGGCTCGTCAAAGACGGACAGGGCCGTCCCCCGGGCCATGATGGTGGCAATCTCGATGCGCTTGAGCTCGCCGCCGGACAGAGAGGCGTCCACCTCCCGGTCGATATAGTCCTTGGCGCACAGGCCCACCTCAGACAGGTAATTGCAGGCCTCGGGCACGCCGATATCCTTGCCGCTGGCCAGGGTAATCAGGTCCTTTACCGTCAGCCCCTTAAAGCGTACCGGCTGCTGGAAGGCGAAGCTGATGCCCTTCCGGGCCCGGTCAGTGATGGACAGCCCGGTGATATCCTCCCCGTTAAAGAGGATGCGGCCCTGTGTGGGGGTGAGGATGCCGGCAATCACCTTGGCCAGGGTGGATTTGCCGCCGCCGTTGGGACCGGTGATGGCCACAAAGCGTTCGTTGATGGTCAGGTCAATGTCATGCAGGATGCCCTTGTTGTCGCCGTCCTGCTCTACGTCATAGCGGATGTGCTGTAATTCCAGCATGGGGGTGTACCTCCCTGTTTCGGATTGTTCGGTTTATTCTACCATAGCATGTCCAATTTGTCCATAGTATTTTCCTATCTTTTTGATAGGAATTTACTTTTTCCAAAAACAGGGGGCGCTCCGCCGGTTGGGAGCGCCCCCTGTGTCATTTATATTGTCAGGCCTGGGGTGTCAGCGGCTCCATGGACACCATGGTCCCGGAGGTCAGATCCACCGTGCAGCGGGTGGGGCCCCAATCTCTGTATCCGGCCCACATGTTCGGATTGCCGGGGCCTGGCTCGTTGGGAATCCCCTCCTCAATGGGGGTGACAAAGCTCAGCCTGTCCCCGGCTTCATTCAGCTCGATCTCAGTCGGGTCGAGGTAGCCGCCCAAACGGTAGCCCGCCGGGAGCAGCGCGCCGATATCCAGCTGGCTGCCGTCCTTATACACGCAGACCATGCTTGTCTTATTGCCGTGAGGGAGGCCGCTCTGAACAGCCACATAGATGGTCCCCTTTGGCCCGGGATAGGTACGGAACTCATACGGCATCCCGCTCTCCTTCAGGACCCGCTCCTGCTCCTCCAGCACCCGCTCCATGGGAATGCCAACGGCGTCGGCCAGTTTGCCGTAGATTACTGCGGTCTGGGCCCGGGTCAGGGTCTGTTCCCCGCCAAAGGAGCCGGCCTCGTCGGTGCCGGACAGCAGCCCCATGGCGTAGCAGGCCGCGACGGCCTCCCCGTACCAGTCGGGAACCTGGGCCCAGTCCCCGATCTTCCCCTGTGCCTCCGCCCGCGCCCCCTCGTCGGGCAGGGGCAGCTCTCTGTCCGACGCAAACCGATACAGCACTGCGGCCAGCTGATACCGGGTCATGGGCACCTCCCAGTCCCGGATATCCGCCCCTTCGGTCAGACCGGCGTCCTCCAGCACCTTCTGAAAGGGGGCATACCAGGGGCCGCCCTCCACCTCCGGAATATCGCGGTAGAAGGCCCCGGCTATGATGGTGGCAAACTGGGCGGCGGTAAGGGAGGTATCCGGTTCAAAGCGGGCCAGGCCCGTCTCCAGGAAGCTGCCGGTGCCCACCATCGCCCCGTCGCGGTTGGCCCGGCCGATGGCCTCTGCCGCCCAGTGGTCCGGGGGGACGTCCCCAAAACGGCTCTCCCCCGCAAGGGCCGGAACGGCCAGGGAGAGGGAGACAGCCAGGGTCAGCGCCGCGGATAAGATACGTTTTGTCATAGAAACGCCCTCCTTTTTTCAAAAGTATATCATCTTCCCTCTTGCATTACAAGGAGTTTTGTGGTATAAATACCCTTGTTCAAATGCGTGGAACGGGAAAATAGCGGGATACACTCACCAGAGAGGGGCGGCCGCCGGCTGTAAGCCGCCCTGGAGAAAGGCCCGCTTGGTTCGCCCGGGAGCGGCCCCCGAGAGGGGGACGGCGTCTCCGCCGTTACCGGAGGTTGAGGGCGCGCCGCAGGCGCGAATAATGGGTGGTACCGCGGAAGGGTTGCCTTTCGTCCCAATGTGGGGCGGAGGGTTTTTCTTTTTGCCCGGAGCCCAGGAGGTGGTTGTGTTGAAACGATGGTGTATCCCGGCGCTGGCCGTGCTGCTGTGTCTGACCGCCCTGGCTGCCTGCCGGAGGGGCGCCCCCCCTCCCGACGCCTCCCCCGCGCCCCCCGGGGATTCCGCCGTCCCGGCCCAGCCTGCGTCCCCCCAGCCGCCGCCCCGTTCTGAGCCCGACCCCAATCCAGTCCCGGAACCGGAGCCAGGCCCCGTGTCCACCTCAGACCCCGAACCGGAGCCAGGCCCCGTGTCCACCCAAGACCCCGAACCGGATCCCGAGCCGGAACCGGAACCCGAGCCGGCCAACACCAGGCTGTATGTGCTGATGTACCACCACTTCATCCGTGAGGGGGAGGAATACAACGACTGGATGCTCACCGACGCCCGGTTTCGGGAGGACCTGGAATGGCTGGCCGGCCACGGGTACACCACCGTCCTGCCCAGCCAGCTGGCGGCCGGAGAGCCCCTGCCCCGGCGGGCGGTGATGCTCACCTTTGACGACGGCTACCGCAGCAATTACGAGCTGATTTACCCCCTTCTCCAGGAGTATCAGGCCCGGGCGGTTATCTCGGTCATCGGCGGGTACATCCAGGCGGAGGACCCCCTCTTTCTCACCTGGGACATGTGCCATGAGATGGCCCGGTCCGGCCTGGTGGAAATCGGCTCCCACACCTATGCCTGCCACGACGACGGCGAGCACGGTGTCAAACGCCACAAGGGGGAGAGCCGGGAGGACTACGAGGCCCGGGTCCTGCCCGACCTCCAGACCAGCATCGACCTGATTCAGGAGAAGGTGGGAACCGCCCCCGTCTTCTTCGCCTACCCCAACGGGAAGACAGAGGAGTGGGCCAGGGACTTTATCCGGGCGCACTTTGCCGTCACCGTCACCACCCGCCACGGCAGCGCCGATATCTCCGGCGGGCTGTATGAGCTGAGGCGGTGCAACGTGTCTATGAAGGTGCCGGTGGGGGATATCCTGCCGGACTGAACGCACAGTTTCAAATCCAATATAAGGAGTTTTACCGATGAAAGAACAGTTAGCGAAAATCGAACGCGAGGCGCTGGAGGCTATCACCGGCGCTGCGGACCCCGCCGCCCTGGACGAGCTGCGGGTGAAGTACCTGGGCAAAAAGGGGGAGCTCACCGCCGTTTTGAAGCAGATGGGCAAGCTGTCCGCCAAGGAGCGGCCCGCCATGGGGGCCCTGGCCAACGAGGTCCGGTCCGTCCTGGAGGAGACCATTGAGCTCACCGCCCAGAAGCTGGCCGCCGCCGCCCTGGAGGAGCGGCTGAAGGCCGAGGCCATCGACGTCACCGTCCCCGGCAAGGCCGTCAAGCAGGGCCACAAGCACCCCATGTATATCGCCCTGGACGAGATCAAGGACATCTTCGTGGGCATGGGCTTCACCGTGCTGGACGGCCCCGAGGTGGAACTGGCCGAGCTGAATTTCGACCGGCTCAACGCCGAGGAGGGCCACCCCTCCCGGGACTGGAGCGACACCTTCTATTTCGACGAGGACAGCCGGGTGATGCTCCGCTCCCAGACCTCCCCCATGCAGGTGCGGGCTATGGACACCATGCCCCTGCCCATCCGCATCATCGCCCCCGGCCGGGTGTACCGCAAGGACGAGGTGGACGCCACCCACTCCCCCATGTTCCACCAGGTGGAGGGCATGGTCATCGACAAGCACGTCACCATGGCCGATTTGAAGGGCACCCTCAACCTGCTGGCTGAGGAGCTGTTCGGCAAGGGCACCGTCACCCGGTTCCGTCCCCACCACTTCCCCTTCACCGAGCCCTCCTGCGAGATGGACGTGCAGTGCCACAAGTGCGGCGGCGCGGGCTGCCCCACCTGTAAGGGCGAGGGCTGGATCGAGCTGCTGGGCGCGGGGATGATCCACCCCAACGTCCTCCGCATGGCCGGCATCGACCCGGAGGAGTGGTCCGGCTGGGCCTTCGGCATGGGCCTGGAGCGCACCGCCATGCGCCGGTTCAAAATCGCTGACCTGCGGCTGATCTTTGAGAACGATGTGAGATTTTTGGAGCAGTTTTAAAAGCCTCCCTCTCAGAGGGAGGTGGCACGGCGCAGCCGTGACGGAGGGAGTCCGTCAACGGGAAACTCCCTCAGTCAGCCTTCGGCTGACAGCTCCCTCAGAGAGGGAGCCTTTGTCCTGACTAACCACAACAAGAGGAGTTTTGAATATGAATCTATCCAGAAAATGGCTCAACGAATTTGTTGAGATAAACGCCGGCGACCGGGAGTTCGCCGAGGCCATGACCCTGTCCGGCTCCAAGGTGGAGCTGACCCACGACATGGGGGAGGAAATTTCCAACGTGGTGGTGGGCCGCATTCTGTCCATGGAGCGCCACGAGAACAGCGACCACATGTGGGTGTGCCAGCTGGATGTGGGCCAGTCTGAACCGGTGCAGATCGTCACCGGAGCTTGGAACATCCATGTGGGCGACCTGGTGCCGGTGGCCCTGCACAAGTCCACCCTGCCCGGGGGCAAGAAGATTGAAAAGGGCAAGCTGCGGGGGGTGCTGTCCAATGGCATGCTCTGCTCCTTAAAGGAGCTGGGCCTGGACGAGCGGGACTTCCCCTACGGCGTCATCACCGCCGCCGCCCTTTTGAACGACTACCACCCCATCGACCCGGAAAAACCCTCCATCCCCGCCGACATCCAGCCGGGGCACAAGATTTTCGGCCGGGTGGTGTGTGCCCAAGTGGGCGGCGTTTCCGCCGGAGAAAATGGCCAGTGGCTGTGCAACCTGAGCTGGGTCAAGGAAACCGGTCCCGATGCCATCATTATCCAGACCCCCTGTCAGAACATCCACGAGGGGGACCTGGTGGCCTACGACACTGTGAAGCAGACCATCTGCACCCTGGCCGACCTCCACGCCGAGCAGCGGGAGTTTCCCAACTGCATCCCCGACGGCATCTTTGTCCTTCAGGAGGACTGCAAACCCGGAGACGACATTAAAAAAGTCACCGGCCTGGACGACCACATCGTCGAGTTCGAGATTACCCCCAACCGTCCGGACTGTCTCAGCGTGATTGGTCTGGCCCGGGAAGCGGCGGCCACCTTCGACAAGCCCTGCCGCTTCCATCAGCCGGTGGTCAAGGGGGGCGGAGCGGGCGTGCTCCCCGAGCTGCTGGACGTGGAGACCCCCGACCCCGACCTGTGCCCCCGGTACACCGCCCGGATGGTGCGCAATGTGAAAATCGGCCCCTCCCCCAAGTGGATGCGGGAGCGGCTGCGGGCCATGGGGGTCCGGCCCATCAACAACATCGTGGACATCACCAACTATGTCATGCTGGAGTACGGCCAGCCCATGCACGCCTTCGACTACCGGTACGTGAAGGGCGGGAAGATTGTGGTCCGCCGGGCCCAGGACGGCGAGGAGCTCACCACCCTGGACGGCAACGTGCGCAAGCTGAATTCCAACATGCTGGTCATCGCTGACGACACCCGTGCGGTGGGTCTGGCGGGCATTATGGGCGGCCTGAACTCCGAGATTGTGGAGGACACGGTGGACGTGGTCTTTGAGTCCGCCAACTTCGACGGCACCACCATCCGCAAAACCGCCCTGGCCCTGGGCATGCGCACCGAGGCCTCCGCCAAGTTTGAGAAGGGGCTGGATATCCTCAACACCCTCCCCGCCGTCAACCGGGCCTGCGAGCTGGTGGAGCTGCTGGAGGCCGGCGAAGTGCTGGACGGGGTCATTGACATCCTCAACTATGTGCCCCAGCCACAGACCATCCTGATGGACCCGGAGCGGATCAACGCTCTGCTGGGCACCCAGCTGGACGCGGTGTATATGTACCAGCTGCTGGAGCGGGTGGAGATTCACACCGAGCAGCGGAACTTCCCCAACGGCCCCGCGACTGTGGTAATTCCCTCCTGGCGGGGGGACGTGAAGGAGATGGCCGACCTGGCCGAGGAGGTGGCCCGGTTCTACGGCTACAACAACATCCCCACCACCCTCATGCGGGGCCAGACCACCCTGGGGGGCTACTCCGACGAGCAGCGGCTGGAGCAGAAGCTGGGGGCGGTGTGCCGCTCCTGCGGGTATGACGAGATTATCACCTACTCCTTCATCTCCCCCACCTGGTACGACAAGATCGGCTGGCCTGCGGACGACTTCCACCGCAAATCCTTCAAGATTTTGAACCCCCTGGGGGAGGACACCTCCATCATGCGCACCACCACCCTGCCCTCCATGCTGGACATCCTGGCCCGGAACTACAACTACCGCAACAAGGACGTGCGCCTCTACGAGCTGGGCCGGGTGTATGCGCCCGGCGGGGAGAACGGCCTGGCCAACGAGGCCAAGATGCTCACCCTGGGGGCCTACGGCGAGGGCTTCGACTTCTACGACCTGAAGGGTGCGGTAGAGGCCATTTTGAAGGACATCCGGGCGGAGGAGGTCCATTTTGAGGCCCCCGACGAGTTCCCCGGCGCGGTGTCCTACCACCCCGGCCGGTGTGCCGCTATATGGGCGGGGAGCGACTGTCTGGGCATCATCGGCCAGGTCCACCCCAGCGTGGCCAAGGCCTTCGGGGTGGACGGCGAGCTGTACTGCGCCGAGCTCAGCTTCGACGAATTGAAGCTGGCCCAGGGGGCCGGGGCGGAGTACGTCCCCTTGCCCAAGTTCCCCTCTGTCACCCGGGACATCGCCGTGGTGTGCGACGAGTCGGTTACCGTGGGCGCCCTGGAGAAGGCCATCCGCTTGGGGGCCAAGGGTTTGCTCAAGGAGGCCGCCCTGTTCGATATCTACCGGGGCAAGGGAATTGACGAGGGCAAGAAGTCTGTCGCCTTTAACCTTGTCCTCCGGGCTGACGACCGCTCCCTCACCTCCGAGGAGGCCGACGAGGACGTGAAGTCCATCCTGGAGGCGCTGGAGAAGCACTGCGGGGCTCGTTTGCGCTGAAAAAGGCTCCTTCTCTGAGGGAGCTGTCGAGCGAAGCGAGACTGAGGGAGTGTTCCGTCCACGGACTCCCTCCGTCATTCGCTTCGCGAATGCCACCTCCCTCAGAGAGGGAGGCTGATATCTGACCAAAGGAGTGTCCATCATGATCCGATTTGAATGCGATTACACCACCGGGGCTCACCCCAAAATTCTGGAGGCGCTGGTGAGCACCAACGCAGAGGGCTGCCCCGGCTACGGGGTGGACATCCACTGCGAGCGGGCCCGGGCCATGCTCCGGGAGCTGTGTCAGGCCCCCGAGGCCGGGGTCCACTTCCTGGTGGGGGGCACCCAGGCCAACACCACAGTGATTGCCGCCGCCCTGCGGCCCCACCAGGGGGCGCTGTGCGCCGAGACGGGCCACATCAACACCCACGAGACGGGGGCCGTGGAGGCCACCGGCCACAAGGTGCTGGCCCTGCCCGCCGAAAACGGCAAGATCACCGCCCGGCAGATCGACCGGTACTGCCAGGACCACTTCGACAACGAGGCCTGGGAGCACATGGTCCAGCCGGGACTGGTCTACCTCTCCCAACCCACCGAGCTGGGCACGGTCTACACGCTGGCCGAGCTGGAGGAGATTTCCCAAACCGCCCGGCGGTGGAAGCTGCCCCTCTTTGTGGACGGGGCCCGGCTGGCCTGCGGGCTGGCGGCCTCGGACGTGACCCTGCCCGACCTGGCCCGGCTGTGCGACGTGTTCTACCTGGGAGGCACCAAGGCGGGACTTCTCTTTGGCGAGGCGGTGGTGATCCCCAACCCCGCCCTGAACCGGGATTTTCGCTACCTCATCAAGCAGCACGGCGGCATGCTGGCCAAGGGGAGGCTGCTGGGAGTACAGTTCGAGGCCTTTTTAAAGGACGGGCTGTTCCTGGAGATCGGCAGGCAGGAGGTAGCCCAGGCCATGCGCCTGCGGGAGGCCTTCCTGGCCAAGGGCTGGCCTCTGTTTGTGGACTCCGCCTCCAACCAGCAGTTTCCCGTCCTCACCAACGGGGATGTGTCGGTGCTGAAGCACAAATACTCCTTTGAGGTGTGGGAGAAGGTGGACCAGGCCCACACCGCCGTCCGCTTCTGCACCAGCTGGTCCACCACTGATAGTGATGTGGACGCGCTCATTGCCGATATCCAGAAGCTGTAAGACTAAAACGCGAGCGGCCTTAACGGCCGCTCGCGTTTTTTATCCCTCCGCCTCGTAGGCGGCATACAGGGTCATAGGCTCCAGGTCGTAGCCCGCCGGGAGGGCCACCGTCCCGTCCTCGCTGGGCTGGAAGCGGACGGTCATGGTGACGCTGTTCCCCTCCCGGCTCTGGACGGCCCAGCCAGCAAAGTGCTGGCCCGACCGCTCGGGGGCCGCCGGAGGGGTAAAGCTGCGGTCCTGGGAGGAGACAAAGAAGCTTCCCAGCTCCGTCTCGCCGTCCATAAAGGTCAGGCGGGTGCGGACAATCTCCTCCTGCACATCCACATTGGTCATCTCAAAGGCCCGCCAGCCCCCGTCCGTCCGGTGGAAAAACAGGGTGCTGTCCACCTCGTAGGGCTTGGTGGTGCCGTTGCTCCGCTTCACGTCCATGTGCATGGACACCCGGGCGGAGAACCGATCCTCCCCATAGCGGTAAAACTCACGCACCGTCTCGTCGGAGAAGGAGTGGCCGGAGGTGGTCTGAATCCAGATCTCACTGGAGCGGATGGTCCGGTAGATGGCGCTCTCGCTGTCAAAGTATTTTTGCACCTGGGCGGAGCCGGCCGCCCGAATCATATACCGGGCATAGACCTCCGCCGCGCCGATAAGCAGCTCCCGCTCCTCCTCGGTGGGCTCCGCCGCCGGCTCCTCCACCACCAGCCAGCCGGTGGTCCCGTCCAGAGTCAGGGGGACCTCCCGGCCCTCCCCGTCCAGCACGGTCACGTCCCGCCCCTGGGCCCTCCAGAGGACGGTCCGGCGGCCGTGGACGCCCTCGGGCAGGTATCGCTCCGCCGCCGTCTCGGTGGTCTGCACTTGGCAGTCCTCCCCCAGCTCGGCGCCGTCCACCAGCACCCGCTGGCCGGCCAGGGTGCGCACCAGCCGGGCATCCTCCCGCCGGCCCATCAGCAGCTCCACCCCGTCCAGCCGCCACGCCACCTGCTTCCCCTCGGTCTCGCTGGCCAGGGTGAAGGCGGCCACGTTGTCGGCCCCGGATTTTACAATGTACCGCCGGTCCCCCGACAGGCCGGCGGAGGTCTCCACCAGGGTGAGCTCCCGGCCGCCGGTCAGCTCCTCCATGGAGCGGATAAAGTCCTCCCGGTCCCCCTCCAGGCCGGACAGGTCGTAGACCTTGCCCCAGTCCGCCGGGGAAAAGAGGTCAGCGAAGACCTCCTGACTGGTGTGCTTGGGCTGGGCGGCCTCATACCGGGTGAGCCAGGGCCGCAGCAGGGCAAAGCGGATCAGCAGGAACATGGCCAGCAGCGCCAGCAGAAAGCCTAGCAGGACCTTGTAAAACAGACTGATTTTTCTCATAACCGGCCCTCCTTATTTCCCATCCAGGGGCCGCACCATAAAGAAGGTGGGCATCCGCCGGGGCTCCTCCTGAAGGAGGGAGACGTTGTTCACCGTCTGCACCGCGCCGTTTTCGTCCCGCAGGAGCATCACGGTGGAGGAGCCGCCGTCCAGGTTGCAGGCGTTCACCGCGCCGTACTCCACCATCACGTCAATGATGTCGGCATAGGTGGCCCCCAGGCTGCCCGCCTGCCGGCCGTCGATGCACAGCAGAAGCACCGTGCCGTCGGCCCGCTGGCCGATAGCGGTGCGGGGGTTGTAGCCCGAATTGGTGTTGTAGGCCTCCTCGTTGACGGCGCTGTCCTTGATCAACACCGGGCCGTAGCAGCAGCCGTCCCGGATGCGGGCCTCCTTGGCCTCTTTGGCGGACATGGTCTTGGACACCACCAGGATGTTGTCCTCGTTAAATCCGGCAAAGCCGTAGTAGGAACTGCCGTCGTTCCACAGGACCTCCCCCTCCGACACCACCAGGCCGCAGGGGACGCTGCCCACCTCCGGGCTGATGGTGCCGTTGTCGAAGAAGGCGCCGCCGTTGATGGCCGCCGCCGCCCCCTCCGTCTCGATCTGCTTGGTGATCCGGGTGCCCGGCCGGCTCCGGGCGTAGCTCCGGGAGGAGGGGCACAGGTAGACCCGGGAGGGGTCCCGGACCAGCATCACATAGGCGTTGTAGGTGTCGCCGTGGACCTCCTCCACCCGCAGGCCCTCGGGATAGTCCGCCCATTCGTCGCTGTCCAGGGAGCTGTCGGTGCGGACCACCACCTGGGTGGGGTCGGACTGGCCGTCGGGCAGGTCGGCGGCCACCTTGGCCTGGATCTGGTCCACCGTCTCCCGGCCCACAAAGACGGCGGGCACCCACTTGGTGGCGCTGGCCTCCAGCAGGGACATGGTCAGCCGGTTCCGGGCGGTCTCCGAGGGGCCGTTAAACACCTCGTCCATAATCATGCACAGCCCGGCCACCAGCACCGCCGCCGTGGACAGCAGGGCCAGCAGCCCCCGCAGCACATACCGCACCGCCCGCCCGGGCTTGCTGGGGGCCACCCGCCGGCCCCCGGGTCGATTTTCCTGGTTCATTTGGGTTCCTTCCTTTCCTCAAACACCCAGCGGTGCTGAATCACATAGCTGCCCACAAAGAGGCCCGCCATTACCACCGCGTAGATCACTGTGCGCAGAAGGGTCTGCCGGTCGCTGATGCGGGCGGCCCGGAGCACCCCCTCGGTCAGCAAAAACTGGGCCAGCAGCATGGGCAGGGCCAGGGCGTAGTACCGGGCCAGGGAGCGGCCCAGCGGGCCCCTGCTCCGAAACACCACCCACCGGTTCAGGGAAAAATTCAGCAGGGAGGACAGCACCCGGGCCCCCGCCGTGGCGGCGGCGGTGAGCGCCGCTCCGGCCAGCGCCCCCGCCAGCAGGGCGGACAGCAGGCCGAACAGCCCGGTGTCCGCCACGGCGCTGACCACCGAGCTGAGGGCATAGCGGAAGAAATGGGCCAGAATCAGCCTGTAAATCTTCCAGGAGTCCCGCACCGGGTGGAAGTGGGAGCCCCGGTTTTCCTCCAGATAGATGGTGCGAATCTTTATCTCCCCCCAGGGGATGCGCCGCTCCTTCAGGGCCAGCAGCATGTTGGTCTCATACTCATACCGGTCCCCGGCCACGGCGGTGAGCTCCTCCAGATACCGGCGGGGGACGGCCCGCAGGCCGGTCTGGGTGTCGGAGAGGGACATGCCGCAGAACACCCGAAACACCCCCCGGGTGATCCGGTTGCCCATCCGGGAGCGGGGGGGCACCTCGGGCCGGGAAAAATCCCGGCAGCCCAGAATCACCCGCTCCTCCTCCAGCATCTTTTGGGCGCAGGCCAGGGCGTCCTCCGGGTGGTGCTGGCCGTCGCCGTCCACCGTCACCACGCCGGGGCAGTCGGGCCAGTGCTCCAGCAGCCAAGTGAAGGCGGTCTTCATGGCCGCCCCCTTGCCCCGGTTCACCGGGTGGGTGAGCAGCGTGACCTGGGGCAGCCGGTCCAGCTCCTGAAAATATTCCTCCGTCTCGGGCCGGCTGCCGTCGTTCACCAGAATCACCCGGGCAAAGCCGGCGGCCAGAAGGCCCTCCACCGTGCCGGTCAGCTGCCGGGTGGGATTCAGCGACGGGACCACCGCCGCCACCGGGCTCCCCGCCCTTGTCTCCTCCATATGCCCCGCTCCCCCTTCCAGGGACCTTCCCCCTCCTGCCGGAGGGGAGAAGGCCCGTTTCTGTCTGCTTCAGCTGCTCTGACTATACCACATCCCGGGTGGTTTGTCACCTTTCTTGTCGAAAAATTGGCGGATTTTCAAAAACTTTCCGCCCTCTTTCCGACGAAAAGGCCTCCCCGCAACGCGGGGAGGCCTTGGACACACAGCCCTTACATCATCTTGACCGTGTAGTAGACAAACAGGGCGAACAGCCACGCCACCATTACAAACATCAGGTAGTAGGCCACCATGTCGCCCGCCACCATGGCCACCACCACCGCCGCCAGACTGGCCAGGCAGGTTACCAGCAGCACGGCATAGCTGGTCTTCTTGGGCAGGAACTGAAGGTTCATCTTCTCCGACAGCACGCCATCGTTCTTCTTCAGCCACAGGGCGCCCAGGCCCACCACCACAATGGCGGCCAGCACCAGCAGCGTCTCGGGCCGGCCGGCCGCGCCGTAGCGGGCAAACCACAGGGCCAGCACCGACATGCCGCAGGCCGAGGCCCCCAGGAAAAACTCCCGCTGGTAGATATAAAACACCAGCGCCAGCACCGCCCAGGCGATCACCAGCCAATACAGCATGGACATGCCGTTGGCCCCGAACTTCAGGGTCACATGGACGCAGACGGCAACGGCGGTCAGGGCAATGGTCACAATCAGCGGCAGGCCGAATTTCTTCCCCTGCTTCAGCTGCCATGCGGTCCACACCAGGGCCACCACCACCGCCACAGGGGCGGCCATGCGCATAACGCGCAGCACCTCATGAAGGCCCAGGTAAATATTGACCTCAGTTTCAAGGTCAGCGTGAAAATAGAAGCGGTTGAGCAGCACCAGCAGAGCCTCCAGAACGACGGCTCCCACCACCCACAGCAGACCTCTCTGCAGGGCGATATCCTCCTGTTGACGGCGTGCCTCTCTCTGTTTCTTATCCATGTGCGTTCATTCTCCTTGCCGCGGGCTCCCGGCCCGATTGGTATTGCAGTTATGTCCAAATGTTCGGACATTTTATTATTGTACCAGACAGCTCCTTTTTTTGCAAGACAAAAATCGGGAAAAGTATCCAAATTTCAAAAGCGGTCCTTTTTATTGCTGGGCAAAAGCTACTGTCAGGGCCACGCAGGCCCGGATATCCTCCAGGTCGGCGGTCTCCGCCGGGGTGTGGACATACCGGCAGGGGATGGAAATTCCCCCGGTTTTTACCCCAAACCGCGCGGTGTGGATGGCTCCGGCGTCGGTGCCCCCCGCCCGCAGGATGTCCCGCTGAACGGGGATGCCCTCCGCTTTGGCCAGCTCCTCCAGCCGGGCCACCACCTCCGGGTGGCAGATGACGGAGGAGTCCATCACCTTGACGGCCGCCCCCTTGCCCAGGCGGGTGGTGCCGCTTTTCTCCGAGCCGGGGGTGTCGTCCACGTCGGTGACGTCCACAGCGATGCCCACATCGGGCTCCGCCCACCAGGCGGCGGTGCGCGCCCCCCGCAGGCCCACCTCCTCCTGGACGGTGAAGACCAGATACAGGTCGCAGGCGGGCTTTTCCATCCGCTCCAGGGCGCACAGCAGCACGGCGCAGGCGATGCGGTCGTCCAGATAGGGGGCGGTCACCCGGCTCCCCTGAACCCGGACGGGCCCGTCGTAGACGCAGGTGTCCCCCACCTGGACCAGCTTCTTCGCCGCCTCCTCGCTCTCCGCCCCGATGTCGAGAAAGCACTCGTCCAGCTTCAGCTTGCCGAAGTCGGCCTTCTCCTCGGGGACGAACACCCCTCTGACGCCGTTTTTGAATCGGACCGGAGTGTAGGCCGCCTCTTTGGGGGAAATGCCCCCCAGCCGCCCCACCCGGAGGAAGCCCTCCTTCTCGATGTGGGTGACAATGAAGCCGATGCTGTCCATGTGGGCGGCGAACATCACCCGGGGGCCGGGCCCCTTTTTGTGGACAATCAGGTTGCCCAGGGTGTCGGTAATCACCTCGTCGGCATAGGGCCGGGCCAGCTCCTCAAGCTTTGCCCGGACGCCCCCCTCGTCCCCGGAGGGGCCGTGGGTCCGGTTCAGGGTCTCTAAAATTTCAATCAGTTCCATGCTTCCTCCTCAATCCCACCAGAAGTACCAGAATTTAGACTGAGCCAGCCCGTCGGCCAGCCGTCCGACGGTTCCGACCCCCTGCTCTACAATGTCAGAGCAATAGGTAAACTGTTCCCAGGCCACCTCCATTGCTTTTTCCTGAGAGACAGGGGCGGGCAGACTGTACTCCAGCACATCGTGGGTCATCAGGGCGGGAACGGCCCCGTACTTTTCAAACCAGTATTTCGCCACCGCCATGTGTTCCTCATTGGCGGGGCACTCGTTCCAGCCGCCGAAGGGCAGATAGGCGAAGACCTCCCAGGGATTTTTGACCGGAATCTCCGCCAGTACCACGGGGACGGTCTGTTTGCCGTTAAAGTCCCGAAGGCTCAGAAAACGGTCGATTCCCTCGCCGTCGGACACCTCGCCTATCAGCTGCTCCCAGTAGTCGGGCTCGTCTTCCTCCAGCTCCTCTTTCATTTCTTTCAGCCATTTCTGGAGAAATTCCTCTCCCGACTCCAGGGGGGCGGACAGCAGCTCCGCCCGGACCTGGTCCGCGTCCTCGAAACACTCCAGCAGCAGCTCGTCTGCCGCCACCAGCATGGGAAGAAAGCCCTCCTTCTCTCCACGCGCCCGGGCCTGCCGGTATGCGTCCATAATGGGCTGGTCGTCCGCCATAGGCGGAAAGTAGGTGCAGGGACAGCCCAGATATTCCTTTAGCTGCTCCACCTGTTCTTCAATCGTGGGGATTTCCCGCATATTCAGACACTCCTTTTATTATGTATTGGAAATGGGATTTTCAATCCCACCAGAAATACCACACTGTGGACCGGGGCAGGCCGTCCGCCAGCGCCCCCACCGTCTCAAAGCTCTGGTCCACAATGTCGGCGCAGTAGCCGTACTGCTCCAGCGCCACCTCCATGGCCCGCTCCCGGGGGATGGGGGCGGGCAGGACGTACTCCGCCACGCCGTGGGCCGCAAGGGCCGGGACCGCGCCGTATTTTTCAAACCAGTATTTCGCCACCGCCATGTGCTCCAGGTCCTGGGGGCAATCGTTCCAGCCCCCGAAGGGCAGCCAGGCGAAGACCTCCCAGGGATTTTTTGCCGGAATCTCCGCCAAAACCAGGGGCGCCGTCTCCACATGGCGGTAGTCCCAGAAGCCGGAGAGCCTTGTCCTGGGTTTGCCGCCCTCCACCTTGCCCAGAATGTCCTCCCGCCAGTTCAGAGAGGGGTCCTCTGCGGTGATTTCCGCCCGCCAATCCTGGAGACGCCGCCGGACCACCTCCCGCCCGTCAGGGAGCGGGGCGGACAGCAGCTCCTCACGGCTCTGCCGTCTGAGGGCGGCGAAATCCAGAAAGCACCGGCTGTTCCACATGGAGATCAGCAGAGGCCAGAAGCCCTCCCGCTCCCCCCGCTTTCGGGCCTCGCGGTAGGCCTCCAAAATGGGGCGGTCCTCCGTCATGGACGGAATCCAGGTGTAGGGGCAGCCCAGATACTCCTCCAGCCGCTCCGCCTGTTTTTGGGCCACGCTGTCCCATCTCACATCCATCACGCTCCTACATCACATGCAAATCCAGGAAAACAGCCCGCAGGCCCTCCCCCTCATAGAAAAACTCCATTTGCAGGGTCATATCGCTCAGCTCTCCCCCCCTGGCCAGTTCGTAGTCCACAGCAAAGCCGCTGCCGTTGTTGAAGTGGAAGAAATTCAGCTGCTGATAGCAGGGATTTGTGGGGATGGTCACCCGCTCCTCGGTCCAGGGGTCGATGGGCGGAATTTCTTCCCAGCCCCACATCCGATATACCTCCGCTACAAACTCCTCCATCGGCTCCTGAATGTGCTCCTCCAGCTCCACAAGCTTGGGGATGTCCTCATACCGCTTTTCCGCCAGAGCGTCCACTACCTGCTTCAGAATTTCAATCGCTTTTTGCTCCGCAGTCTGTCTGTCCATTGTTATTCCCCCTCATCCAGCCGCCGGGCCATCTCGGCCAGGAACAGCCGGGTGAGCTTGAGCATGTTTTCAAAGTCGGCAATACTGCCCACGCTGGCGGGGGCGTGGAGATACCGCACGGCGGCGGACAGGGCGGCCACCCTCACCCCCGCCTTGGTGCGCTGGATGGTGCGGGCGTCGTTGCCCCCGGCGATATACTCTTTCGTCTGCCAGGGAATACCATTCTCCTCTGATAGACGACGCAGGGTCTCAAAAAGTTCCCGGTCGTAGATAGTGGCCCCGTCCATATAGGAAATTACCGGCCCCTTGCCGGGGGCGCACACCCGGCGGTGGTTCTCCACACCGGGCAGGTCGGCGGCGGTGGTGGTCTCCAGCACCAGGGCAATCTCCGGGGTGACGGAGAAGGCCGCCCCGAAGGCCCCGCGGGTGCCCACCTCCTCCTGGGCGGTGAAGGCAAAGGTCACGTCCAGAGGCAGGTCCTCCTCCAGCAGCTTGAGCATAATTGCACAGCCCACCCGGTCGTCGATGGCCCGGGCCTTAAACAGGCCGTCGCCAAATTCCTCCGGCTGGCAGACGAAGGCGCCGTAGTCCCCCAGCTCCACCAGCTTTTCGGCGGACTCCTTATCCTTGGCCCCGATGTCAATATAGAGGGATTCTGTCTTGGGGGCCTTCTTCCGTTCCTCCCGGCTCACCAGGTGGACGGCCTTCAGGCCAATCACTCCAGGGACCTTGTTGTGTCCGATGACCACCGGCTTGCCGATGGCAACTCTCCGATCCACCCCACCCACGAAATCGAATTTGAGAAAGCCGTCGTCAGTAATGCGGGTAATGATGACCCCCACCTCGTCCATGTGGGCGGCCAGCATCAGCTTGTTCCCGGTGGACTTTCTACCCTTTTTGAAGACGATCAGGTTGCCAATCGGGTCGCTCCTGCGCATATCGGCCAGCGGGACGGCCTTCCGACCAAGATAAGAGAAAACCTCTGTCTCATACCCGGATACGCCGTTGAGACAGCACAATTCTTTTAACATGTCAAGCATGGCTCAGTCCTCCATATCCGGGATAATGTCGTCTGCTATATAGGAGGCCAGCAGCCTGGCGGTGTTCTCCAGGTCTGTCCTGCTGACCACCTCCACCGGGGTGTGCATATACCGCTCCGGGATGGACACCACGGCGGTGGCCACCCCCTCCCGGCTGACCTGGATGGGCCAGGCGTTGGTGCCGCTGGAGCCGGACATGACCTCGATCTGGACGGGAATTTCCAGCTGTTTGGCCGCCTCCCGGAGGTAAAAGACGGCAAGACCGTCACAGTTGGGCCCCACGCCAATCACCGGGCCGCCCCCCAGCTTGAAGGTCTCGTTTTTGGAGGAGTCCGGGCTGTCCCCGTGGGTGACGTCCACCGCCACACACCGGTCCGGGGCAATCTCATAGGCCGCGGTAATGGCCCCAGTGGAGTGGGTCTCCTCCTGGGTGGAGCCCAGGACGTACAGGTCCACCCCCAGCTCCTTCTCCCGCAGCCGCTCCAGCACGTCCAGCAGGACGGCGAAGCCCGCCCGGTCGTCCAGAGCCTTGCCGCACAGCAGGTCCTCCCCCAGAGGGGCGCACCCCCCCCGGTAGGTCGCCGGGGTGCCGATGGGGATGCGCCGCTCCGCCTCCTCCTGGGACAGGCCCACGTCGATGAACAGCTCCTTGATGGGCAGGGACTTGCCCATATCCTCGGCGGTCTGGACATGGGGGGGCAGGCAGGCCACCACCCCATGGACGGGCGGGTCGGTGAGGACCACCACCTCCCGGTCAGGGAGCATCCGGGGGTCCACGCCCCCCAGGGGGGCGAAGCGGAGAAAGCCCTCGTCATGGCCGGTGACGATAAAGCCGATTTCGTCCAGGTGGGCGTCCAGCAGCAACTTGTGGGCGTTCTCCCGTCCGCACCGGCGCACCCCCACAACGCTGCCCAGCCGGGTGGTATACACCTCGTCCACCAGCGGCCGGAGCAGCTCCTCCGCCGCCTGGGCCACCTTCTCCTCAAAGCCGCTGGGCCCGGACAGGGCGCACAGCCGGCCTAATATTTCTTCGTAGTTCAAAACAGGATACCTCCATTCCCTGGTAGCTTTCCAGGATATCCCTATCCTAATACAAAATCGCAGAGGACGCAAGCAAAAAGGGGAAAATCTGTGAAAAGTGCCATTGACATAAAAATTTCAATCCTCTATAATGGGTTTCCGAAGCGAAAAAACGGGAAAATGCGTATCCCCGCCGGGGATACCGCTATTTTTTACAGAGGAGGAATTTTGGTGTCACAGCCCGCGAGCGAAAACAAAATGGGCGTCATGCCCGAAAACAAGCTGCTGCTGAACATGGCCCTGCCCATGATTATCTCTATGCTGATCCAGGCCTGCTACAACATTGTGGACAGCTACTTCGTGTCCAAGCTGAGCGAAGACGCGCTGAACGCGGTTTCCCTGGCCTTTCCGGTGCAGAACCTGATGATCGCCGTGGCGGTGGGCACCGGCGTGGGCATCAATGCTCTGCTCTCCCGCAGTTTAGGCCAGAAGGACTTTGACCGGGCCAACCGCACCGCCATGAACGGCCTTCTGCTGGAGGTGGTCAGCGGCCTGGTGTTCACCGCCCTGGGCCTGACCTGCGCCCGGCTGTTCTACACCATCCAGACCGACATCCCCGGCATCATCGCCTACGGCGTGGACTACCTCGCCATCATCGCCGGGTGCAGCATGGGTATCTTTGTCTCGGTGGCCACCGAGCGGCTGGTCCAGGCCACCGGCCGGACGGTGTACGCCATGGTCATCCAGGGCACCGGCTCAGTGATTAACCTGATTCTGGACCCCATCCTGATCTTCGGCCTGTTCGGCTTCCCCCGGCTGGAGGTGGCGGGGGCCGCCGTGGCCACCGTGGCCGGCCAGATTGTGGGCGGGCTGGTGGGGCTCTACCTGTCCCTCACCCACAACCCGGAGCTTCAGATGTCCTGGAAGGGGCTGAAGCCCAGCCGGGAGATCATCGGCGGCATCTACAGCGTGGGCCTGCCCTCCATCATCATGCAGTCTATCGGCTCGGTGATGGTCTTTGGAATGAATCAAATTTTGATTGCCTTCACCTCCACCGCCACGGCGGTGTTCGGCATCTACTTCAAGCTCCAGTCCTTCATCTTCATGCCCGTCTTTGGCATGAACAACGGGATGGTGCCCATTGTGGCCTACAACTACGGGGCCCGGAAGCCGGAGCGGATTATCAAGACCGTCAGGCTGGCCGTTATCTACGCGGTATGTATTATGGCGGTGGGCTTTGCACTGTTCCAGCTGTTTCCCGACGTGTTTCTCAGCCTGTTTGAAGCGGAGGGGGAGGACGCCGGCGACCTGCTGGCCATCGGCGTGCCCGCCCTGCGGATCATCTCCACCAGCTTCCTGCTGGCCGGGTTCTGCATTGTCAGCGGCTCGGTGTTCCAGGCCCTGGGCCACGGGGTGCTGTCCCTGGCGGTGTCGGTGGTCCGGCAGCTGATTGTGCTGCTGCCCGCAGCCTTCCTGCTGGCCCGGCTGGGCGGACTGCATATGGTGTGGTGGGCCTTCCCCTTTGCGGAGCTGTTCTCCACAACCCTTACCGCCGTGTTCCTCTGCTGGGTCTATAAAAAAGAGGTCGCCCCCATGCGGGAGACGAAATAACGAACACAGCCCCGTCCGGTTGGACGGGGCTGTCAAACTGTCAAAAGCCTTCGTCCCCCGCAGGGCAAAGCCTTCCACCCTCCGGGGGGAAGGTGCCCCAGTGCGCACACTGGGGCGGATGAGGGGGCGGGGAGGGCAAGCAGTTCTTACGGTAAGGGGCGATAACCTAGCCGCACCCTCATCCGTCACGGCCTACGGCCGTGCCACCTTCCCCCTGAAAGGGGGAAGGCTTTTGGACGTGTTCTTTCACAGGGTACTTTTTGACACGCTGACAGCCCCGTCTGACTAGACGGGGCTGTTCTGCATCTTCACCAATCCAGCCGCAGGACCTCCCGGACCCGGACGATCTTCCACAGGCACAGCCCCAGCTCCAGGGCGGGGCTGCTGCTTTCTGCTATACATTTGAAGGTCTGAATTGAACAATCGCTGCTTGGATTTTTGAGTCCAGGTCTTTTTTATCAAGCACATTGATTTCGGCAAGGGGCTTTTGCCAGCCCGCCTCATCATTAGAGGCAACAACCGTAATGATGTAACCATCGCCAAATGTGGGTTTTCCAACGTCGATAAACAACCCGTCCGGATAGATAATTTCTATCATATCTTCGTCATCGTCGCAAATAAAAGTAATTTTTCCACCCTGTAGGTCCAATTTGTCATATGCCTTCCACCACTCTGAATTTTTGGCGGAGGATGTATTCCAAATAAAAGATCCCATACTCTGTGCTCCTGTCCAGATCATTTTGGTCAAGTATAACTGGCAGATACACAGAAGTCAATATTTTTTACCAGTCCAGCCGCAGCACCTCCCGGGCCCGGACCCCCTGGGCCTGGAGGGCGGCCAAGTAGAGGACCAGGGCGAAGGCCAGGGTAATCAGCCCGGCGGGGACGGGGGCCAGGCCGGAGTCCTTCAGCACCTGAAACAGCAGATTCCCTGTCAGCCCCGCCAGGGCGGCGGCCAGGCCGGGGGCGGCCATCCACTGGAAGGGCCGCACCTCCAGCCCGGTGGCCCGGACGGTCTGCCACAGACACAGCCCCAGCTCCAGCGCCGTGGCGGCCACCGCCCCGGCCACATAGCCCGCCATGCCCACCCCGGACAGGGGCACCAGGGCCAGGGTAAAGGCCAGCTGCACCGCGCCGCCGGTGAGGGAGATGGCGGCCACCGTCCGCTGCCGCCCCACTCCGTTGAGAGCAGAGGCCAGCACCGAGGTGCCGCAGCTCATGGCCATGACGCAGGCCAGGGGCATGAGATACTCCCCCACCCCCTCCTGGTGGAACATGGCCCGGCCCAGATCGGGCCCCACCACCACCATAAAGGCCATGCAGGGCAGAGTGAGCAGCGACACCGCCGAGATGGCCTGGGCGATAAGCCGCCGGGCCTCGGCCGGGCGGTTCAGGGCGCAGGCCCGGGCCAGCCGGGGCACCATCACCAGATTCAGCGCTCCCAGGAATACGATGGGCAGGGACAGCATGGGCATGGTCATGCCGCACACCACCCCGAACTGCGACACGGCGGCAGACCGGTCCAGCCCGCCCTCCACCAGTTTTTGGGGAATCAGGGCGGAGTTGGCCGCCCCCAGCAGATTGCCCAACAGGGCGTTGAGCCCCACCGGCAGGGCGATGGCAAAGATGCGCCGCCGCCGCACCCGGCCCTCCTCCCCCCGGCCGGTGAGTGGCCCCCGCCGGCGGCGGTAGAGCACCACCAGGGTGCAGGAGGAGAAAATCTCACAGATGACCATGCCGGTTACGATAAGGCCCACCACCCGCTCCGGGTACTGGGGCAGAAAGGCCACCAGCAGGGCAATCACCGCGAAGGTGCGGACAAACTGCTCCAGCAGCTCCACAATGGCCGGGGGGCGCACCACCCCGGAGCCGTAGAAGTAGTGCTTGTGGCAGTTCTCCACCCCCATCAGGGCCACACAGGGGATTAGAAGAATCAGCCCCAGCTGGGTCCGGGCGTCCCCCAGGAGATACACAGAGATGGCGTCGGAGCAGAAAATCACCACCGCCCCCACCGGAAGGAGCAGGAGAAAAAAGGCTTTCAGGCAGGCGGCGATGGTCTGGTCGGCCGCCCGGCGGTTGCCCAGGGCCAGGTGCTGGGAGGTGAGGTTAGACACCGCGGCCGTCAGGCCCACGGCGGTGAGGGACATAATCACCGAACACACCGGCATGATGAGCTGATACAGCCCCATCACCTCCGCCCCCACCAGCCGGGAGAGCACCACCCGGTAGCCAAAGCCCAGCACCTGGGAGATGGCGCTCAGCGCCGTGAGGAACAGCGCCCCCTTCCCGGCGGACAGCATTTTTTCAGACAAGACGATCCCCCCTCACCTGACACTCTATTCGGAAGGGGAAAAAATATGTTGCTATTTTTGTCTCGAAAGCGTATAATAGAATTACAAACACATGCAAATCAACTATAGTATGTATGAAGGAGGGGGCCGTATGGCAGAACAGGTCTTGATTCAATTTCGGGCGGACAAGGCTCTGAAACAGGAGGTAACCGAAATCTATGAGCGGCTCGGCATGGACCTGCCTACCGCGTTTCGCATGTTCATGACGCGCAGCAAAATGGTCAAGGGTCTTCCCTTTGAGGCCACCCTTCCAGATCAGGCGGTCACAAGGGCGGAGGCCAAGGAGGCCTTTTACACGATGCGCAAACAGGCGGCCGCCCTGCCTGAGCTGTCCCTGGATGAAATCAACGCTGAGATTTCAGCGGCGAGGGCGGAGAGAAGCAGCAAATGAAATACTATGCGGTTGTGGATACAAACGTGCTGATATCGGCACTGCTCTCCAAAAACGAGGATTCCGCTACGGTCAAGGTCATGGGCGCCGTCTTTGATGGGAGGATTATTCCGCTGTACCACAGAGATATATTGGCCGAATATGCCGAGGTGCTCCACAGAAAAAAATTCCATTTTGATGAGAAGCTGATCTGGACCGTCCTGGAGGCTGTGAGGCAGTTTGGAGTGGAGGTGTTTCCACAGCCTACGGGAGAAATTTTGGCCGATATGGACGACCTGATCTTTTACGAGGTGGCGATGGAAAAGCGAGAGGCTGGGGCCTATCTGGTGACAGGCAACCAGAAGCACTACCCTGTGAGAAGCTTTATTGTCACACCCGCAGAGATGATGGAAATAATAGAAAAATAAAAGGCAGGAGGTGCTATTGACAGCACCCCCCGCCCGACGGACAGCATTTTTTCAGACAAGACGATCCCCCCTCCCGACACTCTATTCGGGAGGGGGAATGATTAGGACAGAACTTCCAGCCAGGAACGGTTTCTCTACTGGAACAGTTCACGGATCTTACAGTGAAACACCTCCGCTAACCGCAGAGTGTCCGTCAGCATCATCTCGTCTGAAAGTGTCCCGTCCTCCAATTCCTCCAGCATCCATAGCGGAACACCACTGCGTTTTCCCAATTCGGTAAGGGATAACCCTTCCTGCATCCTCAGCGTTCGTATATTGCGGATAAATAGTTTTATACAGTCCTCTTTTTCCATTTTCTATCACCTCAGAATTATAATGCCAGAATTTCTGCCAAAAGTCAATGGCAGAAATTCTGGCATATATAATTAGAATGGAGGTGTAAATGTGATTTATTACAATATGCGCAATCTGAGGGAGGACAATGACTGGACCCAGCAGTATGTGGCGGACCAAATTGGCGTAAACCGCCGCACCTACTCCGCCTATGAGACGGGCGTAAATTCCATGACGCCGGAGATATTGATTCAGTTGGCGCAGTTATATGGGACCAGTGTAGACTATTTGCTGGGATTGACAAGTGAACGGTCCCCATACCCGAGATAACCGTGTCGGCAGTCTGCGGAAAACAAAAGGTGATGTCCCATTCGCACCTTTTTGTATGTAGGGGCGGCCTGTGGCCGCCCACAATAAACCGGCACAAATCGAATAAAAGCGGGCGGCCACAGGCCGCCCCTACAATTTGCACCAATTTTCCTGATTGTGGAAATGCGCGGTAGGGTACTCTCAAACAAAAAGCCGCCTTGACAAAGTATCAGGGCGGTGGTATATTAAACATACAAGGTGCTGTCCGCAAGACGGTTCAGCCCGAATAGTAAAGGTTTATTTGAAAACCGTCACCGGTCCGGGGTGGCGGTTTTCAGCGTTTAATACGTATCGTTACGGTAAGACCGAAGATATGAAACGTAACCGTAACCGGCATACGCTCACCCCCTTTCGGGTGGTGTAGCTGAACCGCCTCGCCTGTGTTGGACAACACCTGTATGCAATGTACCATGTTTTCACCGTTCCGTCAAGAAAATGTTCCTCTGTTTTCCCTTGCCCTTTTGAAAACTATCCGCTATAATGAAACCACCACTTCAAAAATAAGGAGGAATTTTCCTATGTTTGTAACGCTGGAGAAGAAGGGTCCTGTGGGCATTGTTACCATGAACCGGCCCGAGGCTCTCAACGCCCTGGACAAGCAGGTGCTGGAGGACCTGAACACCGTGCTGGACCAGGTGGAGGCCGACCCTGAAATTCTGGTGGCCATTGTCACCGGCGCGGGCCGGTCCTTTGTGGCCGGGGCGGACATCGGCCAGATGTCCAACTTCACCGCCGTGGAGGGCAAGGCCTTCGGAGCCTACGGCAACGGGGTGTTCCTGAAGCTGGAGAACCTGACCAAGCCCACCATCGCCGCTGTCAACGGATTTGCCCTGGGGGGCGGCTGCGAGCTGTCCATGGCCTGCGACATCCGCATTGCCAGCGAAAAGGCCAAGTTCGGCCAGCCCGAGGTGGGCCTGGGCATCACCCCCGGCTTCGGCGGCACCCAGCGGCTGGCCCGGATTGTGGGCGTGTCCAACGCCATGGAGCTGATTCTCACCGCCAAGGTCATCAAGGCGGAGGAGGCCGCCCGCATCGGCCTGGTGAGCCACGTCTACCCCGCCGAGGAACTGATGGACAAGGCTGTCGAGCTGGCTAACGCCATTGCCGCCAACGCCCAGGTGGCGGTGCGGCAGTCCAAGGCGGCCATCCGCCGGGGGATGCAGACCGACATGACCACCGGCGCCGCCTTCGAGGCCGAGGCCTTCGGCCTGTGCTTCGCCACCGAGGACCAGAAGGACGCCATGAAGGCCTTCGTCAACAAGGAGAAGGTCACCGCCTTTAAGAACCGGTAACAAGCATGAAACCAGCCGCCGGAGGGCCTCCCCGCCGGCGGCTGATTTTGTCTGCTTTCCGGGCAAAACACGAAAAAGAGAGATGATCCCCATGGACCTTTCCGTCCTGTTTTCCAACCTGGTGGGGCTGTTCCTGCTCATCGGCGTGGGCTTTTTCGCCGTGCGCGCCGGGCTGCTCCCCGCCGAGTCCTCCAAGCCCATGAGCACCCTGCTGATGAAGGTCACCGTCCCCGCCACCATCATCCACTCCATGCTCCGCCCCTTCGACCCCGGCTTTTTAAAGCTGGGGGTCTCCATTTTCCTGGTGGGGGCGGTGGCCTTTCCCCTGTTCAGCCTGCTGTCCCTGGGGCTGTCCCGGCTGCTTCGGGTGCCCCAGGACCGGCGGGGGATGTGGTGCTGCTGCGCCACCTTCTGCAACAACGGCTTTATGGGCTTCCCCGTGGCCCTGGCCCTCTTTGGCGAGGAGGGGCTCACCCTCACCGTAATCCTGTCCATCCCCTTCAACCTGCTGATGTACAGCGTGGGGGCCAAGATGGTGTGCATGGACCTGCCCAGAGACGGCTCCGCCCGGCCCATCTCCTGGAGCCGGGCGGTGTTCAGCGTCATCAACCTGTCCATGGCGGTGGGGCTGCTGCTCTACTTCACCCAGCTCCCGCTGCCCCAGGCCATCCTGGGCCCCCTGGGCTACCTGTCTGACGCCACCACCCCCCTGTCCATGATTATCACCGGCATGAACCTGTCCCAGGGGCGGATTGGCGACGTGCTCCGGGACCGGAACGCCTTCACCGCCGCCGGCGCCCGGCTGCTCCTCTTTCCTGTGGTGGCCTGGGCGCTGATGGGGCTGGTCCCCGGGCTGGACGGCCTGGTAATAGGGGCGGCCCTCATCAACCTGTCCATGCCCGCCCCCGCTGCTGCCACCCTCCTGGGGGAGGAGTACGGCGGCCACACCCAGATGGCCGCCCGGACCGTCTTCCTGTCCAGCCTGCTTTGCATCGCCACCATCCCCCTGATATCCCTGCTGCTGTAACATGAAATGCCCCAAAAGCGGGCACCCTACCGCCACCCACCTGTGAAAGGAAGTGCCGCAATGAAAATCGGGATTATCCAGTCCCCCGTCACCGCCAGCAAGGAGGCCAACCTGGCCAACGCCGAGGAGTCCATCGCCCGGGCCGCGGCGGACGGCGCGGACGTCGCCGTCCTGCCGGAGATGTTCAACTGCCCCTACTACAACGCCGCCTTTGTGGCCAACGCCGAGCCGGCCGACGGCCCCTCCACCGCCCGCCTCAGCGCGGCGGCGGCCCAAAACGGGGTCTATCTGGTGGGGGGCTCCATCCCCCTGCTGGAGGAGGGGCATATCTACAACGCCTCCTTCGTCTTCGACCGGACCGGCCGGCTTCTGGCGGTCCACAAAAAGGTCCACCTGTTCGACATCGCCATCGACGGCGGCCAGGTCTTTCAGGAGTCGGCCACCTTCACCGCCGGGGACGCCGTGACGGTGTTCGACACCGAGTTTGGCAAAATGGGCCTGTGCATCTGCTTCGACTTCCGCTTTCCCGAGCTGGCCCGGCTCATGGCCCTGGAGGGGGCCCGGTGCATCTTCGTCCCCGCCGCCTTCAACATGACCACCGGTCCGGCCCACTGGGAGCTGATGTTCCGGCAGCGGGCGGTGGACAACCAGCTGTTCACCGTGGGCGTCGCCCCCGCCCGGTCCTACGAGGGCTATGTGTCCTACGCTAACTCCATGGCGGTCTCCCCCTGGGGGGATATTATTTACCGGGCGGAGGAGAAGCCCGCCCTGGCGGTGGTGGACCTGGACCTGGCCCTGATCGACTCGGTGCGCCGTCAGCTCCCCCTCCTGTCCGCCCGCCGGACTGATTTGTACGCCGTCAGCCATCTTCCCCGGCCTTGAAGTTGTAGATGGGGCGGATAACCTTCACCACCTCGGCGGTGGGGCCGATGTTGTCCAGAATGTCGGCCATCCCCTTGTAGGCCATGGGGCACTCGTCCAGGGTGGACCGGCCCACCGAGGTGCTGTAGATGCCCTCCATCTGCTTTTTGAACTCCGACACGGTAAAGGACTGCTTGGCCTCCCCCCGGCTCATGAGCCGGCCCGCCCCGTGGGGGGCGGAGCAGTTCCAGTCCTCGTTGCCCTTGCCCACGCACAGCAGAGAGCCGTCCCGCATGTTGATGGGGATGAGCAGCCGCTCCCCCGCTTTGGCGGACACCGCTCCCTTGCGCAGGATCATGGCGTCGGTGTCGATATAGTTGTGGATGGTGGTAAACTGCTCCTCCACATGGAGCTTCATCCCCTTGACAATCTCGTCCAGCATAGCCTGGCGGTTCAGCCGGGCGAAGTGCTGCACCAGCTTCATGTCGTGGATATACTGGTCGAACAGCGCTCCGGCCACGTAGGCCAGGGGCCGGGGGATGCGGGTCAGCTTCTGGCTTTTCCGCCGCTTTAGCTCCTTCTGGATTTCCTTCTGCCGGCCCGCCGCCCTCATTTCGGCAATCAGACGGTCCAGGGAGGCCTGGTCGGTCTGGTTGAGGACCTTGTAGCCCTCCTCCTGGTAGTATTTGGCTACCTCCAGCCCCAGGCGGCGGCTGCCTGAGTGGATCACCACATACAGCTGCCCCTCCTCGTCCCGGTCCACCTCGATGAAGTGGTTGCCGCCCCCCAGGGTGCCGATGCTCTTTTCCGCCCGGAGCATCTGAATGTGCCTGAAGCAGCACAGCTCCTCCAGGTCGATCTGGTCCGCGTACCGGTGGACAGCGGCGCGCACCGCAAAGCCGGAGGGGATTTTCTCCCGGATCAGCTTATCCAGCTTTTGCAGCTCCAGATGGTCCTCCCGGAGCCGGGCGGTCTCCATTCCGCAGCCGATGTCCACCCCCACCAGGTTGGGGACCACCCGGTCGGTGATGGTCATGGTGGTGCCCACGGTGCACCCCGCCCCGGCGTGGACGTCGGGCATCAGCCGGATGCGGCTGCCGGCGGTAAACTCCTGGTTGCACAGCTCAATCACCTGGGCGATGGACGCCTGGTCCACCACGTCGGTGAAAATTTTTGCCTGATTGTATTTTCCTGAAACCTCTAACATAAAAACCTCCTTGTTCTCCTCATTGTATCCATTCTCTGACAGAAAAAGAGCCCGGGGTAATGTAAAATTACCACAGGCTCTTTTCGAGTTGGAATATTGAGGAATGCTGACAAGTCGGCAGGCCGTTTTTACTTGATTTCCACCTTGCCGCCGGCTTCCTCCAGCTTCTTCTTCAGTTCCTCGGCCTCGTCCTTGGACACGGCCTCCTTCAGGGTCTTGGGAGCGCCCTCAACGGCGGCCTTGGCCTCAGCCAGGCCCAGACCGGTGATCTCGCGGACGGCCTTGATGACCTTGATCTTGGCGGCGGCGTCGAAGCCGGCCAGAATCACGTCAAACTCGGTCTTCTCGGCGGCGGCCTCAGCGGCGGGGCCGTTAGCGGGAGCGGCCATGGCGGCGGCGGACACGCCGAACTCCTCCTCCAGAGCCTTCACCAGCTCGGACAGCTCCAGAACGGTCAGAGCCTTAACTTCCTCGATCAGAGCAGTAATTTTCTCACTAGCCATGATAAATTAACCTCCTAATAGTGTAATATTACATGTTTTGTCTCCCCGTGGGGAGCGGTATGTGCCGCTTACTCGGCGGCGGGAGCCTCCTCGGCGGGGGCGGCCTCCTCGGCAGGGGCTTCGGCGGCGGGCTCGCCGTCCTTCTCGGCGATGGCCTTCAGCACGATGGCCAGGCTGGTAATGGGGGCCAGCATCATGCCCAGGGCCTGCGCCTGCAGGACCTCCTTGGAGGGCAGCTCGGCCAGGGCCATAATCTCCTCCAGGGAGAGGACCTTACCGTCCATAAAGCCGCCCTTAATGTTGAACTTACCCTCGCCCAGCTGCTTGGCGTACTTGTTCACCACCCGCATGGGGGCAATGGGGTCGCCGGCGCTGGTGGCCAGGGAAGTGGTGCCGCTGAGCACCTCATCCAGTTCCTTCAGGCCTGCGTCGTCCAGGGCGAAGCGGACCAGGGTGTTCTTCACCACGGAGTACTGCACGTCGTTCTGGCGCAGCTCGGCACGCAGGGCGGTGTCCTCGGCCACGGTGATGCCCTTGTAGTCCACCAGCACGCCGCTGGCGGCGCCCTTCAGCTGTTCCTCCAGAGCGGCCACGATGGCCTTCTTCTCAGACAGGACCTTTGCGTTAGGCATTTTTGGTTTCACCTCCAGAAAATCTATACGCGAAACAAAAAACCTTCCGTCGGAAAGACAGAAGGACAGCACAATCAAAGTATATTCCTTTGAAAGCACTCTCGGCAGGAATTATGCCTGAAAGGCCCCTGCTGTCTTTGAACGCAAGGCGCATTATACTCCAGGGACGTGAAAATGTCAAGAGGAATTTCCCACATCCCCCTCATAAATTTGAAAAGGCGCTGAAACTGCCGGCCGGTACGTTATGTAGGGCAAGGGCTCTGCCCTTGCCTTTTCTGCCACGTCCAGGCAAGCACCCAAAAGCCTTCCCCCTTCCAGGGGGAAGGTGGCACGGCCAAAGGCCGTGACGGATGAGGGTGCGGCGAGGTTATCGCCTCTTACCGTAAGGACTGCTTGCCCGCCCCGCCCCCTCATCCGCCCCCTTCGGGGGCACCTTCCCCCCGGAGGGTGGAAGGCTTTGCCCTGCGGGGGACGGCGGGTTTCCTAAATTTGCAAGGCAAACGAGAAACTTGTCCCATTTTTCATTGACTTCTCCCATACAATTCAGTATGATAAAGGGTATCCTGATTTTTACACAAAGGAGACACCCACTATGCTCACCCTGGAATCCTTCAAGGCGGCCCGGAGCGTTTTACAAGCCGTGCTGCGGCCCACGCCGCTGATTCACTCCCCCTACCTGTCCAAAAACTGCGGAAACAGCGTCTACCTCAAGCCGGAGAACATGCAGGCCACCGGGGCCTACAAGCTCCGGGGGGCTTATTATAAAATCAGCACCCTGGCCCAGGAGGAGAAGGAGCGGGGCCTGGTGACGGCCTCCGCCGGCAACCACGCCCAGGGGGTGGCCTACGCCGCCCAGGCCGCCGGGGTGGCGGCCACCATCGTCATGCCCACCACCACCCCCCTGGTGAAGGTGAACAACACCAAGGACTACGGGGCCAAGGTGGTCCTCCACGGCGAGGTCTTCGACGACGCCGCTGAGCTGGCCGCAAAAATGGCCCAGGAGGAGGGCCTCACCTACGTCCACCCCTTCAACGACCTCACCCTGGCCACCGGTCAGGGCACCATCGCCTATGAGATTTTCCAGGACCTGCCCGACGTGGAGGCCATTCTGGTGCCCATCGGGGGCGGCGGGCTGGCCGCCGGGGTGTCCACCCTGGCCAAGCTGCTCAACCCCCACGTGGAGGTCATCGGCGTGGAGCCCACCGGGGCGGCCTCCATGCAGGCCAGCCTGGAGGCGGGCCATGTGGTCACCCTCCCCGCCGCCACCACCATCGCTGACGGCGTGGCGGTGAAGACCCCCGGCGACCTGGTATTCCCCTATGTACAGAAAAACATCGACCGCATCATCACCATCGACGACAGCGAGCTGGTGGAGGCCTTCCTGGACATTATGGAGCGGCACAAGATGGTGGTGGAGAACGCCGGCTTGCTCCCCGTGGCCGCCCTGCGCCACCTGGGGTACGAGGGCAAGAATGTGGTGTGCGTCCTCTCCGGGGGCAACATGGACGTGATCACCATGTCCTCCCTGGTCCAGCACGGGCTGATCCAGCGGGGGCGCATTTTCACCTTTGCCGTCCAGCTCCCCGACCGCCCCGGCTCCCTGCTGGCGGTGGCCCAGATTCTGGCCGACAACAACGGCAACGTCATCAAGCTGGAGCACAACCAGTTTGTCAACATCAACCGCCAATCCGGCGTGGAGCTGCGGGTCACCCTGGAGGCCTTCGGCCACGAGCACAAGGAGCAGATCCTCTCCGCCCTCCGGGCCCAGGGCTTCCAGGCCAAGGAGGCGGACACTGGGGATTTCTACACCTGAGTTGTCCTCTGCCGCCCGCCGGGGACCGGAACGGCCTCCCGGCGGACGGCTATCTGAAAGCGGCGGGCCGGCCGGGCCGGCGGGGGACGGGTTTGGACCGTGGGACCGGCCTGGAGCGATCCACCCGCGCCCGGGACCTCTCTCCGCTGCATTATCCTATGCGCCGGGGCTGTCCTCAGCGCCTGTCCATAAAAAGGAGGAGCACGTCATGATTAAAATTGCACCATCCATCCTGTCCGCCGACTTTGTCAACCTGGAGCGGGACATCAAAGCGGTGTCCTCCGCCGACTACCTCCATGTGGATGTGATGGACGGCGCCTTTGTGCCCAACATCACCATCGGCGTGCCGGTAGTGAAGTCCATCCGCAAGTGCACCGATATGTTTCTGGACGTCCACCTCATGATGGAAAAGCCGGTGCGGTATATCGAGGCCTTCGCCGGGGCGGGGGCGGATATGCTGTCCGTCCACCTGGAGGCCGACCACCCCACCCGCATTGCCGAGGCCCTGCGCATCATGGGGGACTGCGGCGTGAAAAAGGCGGTAGCCCTGCGGCCCATCACCAAGGCGGAGGCCGTCCTGCCCTATATTGAGGAGCTGGACATGGTGCTGGTGATGACGGTGGAGCCCGGCTTTGGCGGTCAGGCCTTTATAGAGGACCAGCTGGACACCATCCGCCGGGTCCGGGCCATCATCGAGAAGTACAACCCCGCCTGTGAGCTGGAGGTGGACGGAGGCGTCGCCCCCAACACCGCCCCCCTGGTGGTGGGGGCCGGGGCCAACGTGTTGGTTGCCGGCTCCGCCGTCTACGGCGCGGCCGATATTCCCGCCGCCATCGCGGCGCTGAGAGGGTAACGACGATGCAGTACTTTCCCCCCGCACTGGAAAATTTAGTGGAGCACTTCGCCAAGCTGCCTGGGGTGGGCATCAAGTCCGCCCAGCGGCTGGCCTTTCATGTGCTCTCCCTGCCCGAGGAGGAGGCCGCCGCCTTCGCCCGGGCCATCACCGACGCCAAAGCCCACATCCACACCTGTCCCGTCTGCCAGAACCTCACCGAGGGGGACGGCCCCTGTCCCATCTGCGCCAGCGCCAAGCGGGACAGCGCCGTAATCTGCGTGGTGGCCGACCCCAAGGACGTGGTGGCCATGGAGCGCAGCCGGGAGTACACCGGACTGTACCATGTCCTCCACGGGGTCCTCTCCCCCATGAACCGTGTGGGGCCCGACGACCTGCACATCCGCTCCCTGGTGGAGCGGGTGGCCGCAGGCGGCATTGAGGAAGTGATTATGGCCACCAACCCGGACACCGAGGGGGAGGCCACCGCCATGTATCTGTCCCGGCTGCTAAAGCCCTTCCAGGTGAAGGTGACCCGCCTGGCCTACGGCATCCCCGTGGGCAGCCACTTGGAGTACGCCGACGACGCCACCCTGGTCCGCGCCCTGGAGGGCCGGCGGGAGATTTAGGAGGGAGCCCCATGAGTGAAATCAGATTCCAATCCAAGTGGTTCGAGAAATGTCTCAGAGACTATCTAAACATTGAGGGCCGGCCCATTACCGACGAAGATGTGGTGGAAATCAAATACCTTTTCGTCTCCACCACCCACGGCTATGAGCTGGGCTTCGCAAAATCTCTGCCTCCAGAGCTGTTCCAGACCTGCGCCTTCCCGGACTCCGGGGACGAGTGGTATTTCGCATGTATTGAGAACACAGGCAAATACTCCTCTATCCAGGATTTCCTTGAAATTGAGGTTTCAAATTTGGAGATCGGCTATCAGGTGCATGAGCTGAGATTCAAAGATGATACCCCGCGCTTTGCATATCGCGGTTCAGCCGTCGATTACAAGCTGGCCCAAAGGGCCATGCGCAGCTTTGACGCAGGCGTTAAGCGGTACGGTACGCAGGACACCGATTTTGAGGGCCTGATGGAGGACGAGATCACCTGCGATTACGGCATTTTATCCCCGGAGGACTTCTCCTGTCTGACCGGACTGGAGGTGCTCCGCCTGATGAGCTGCCAGACGGAAATCCACAGCCTGAGCTTTTTAGAACATCTGCCCAGGCTGCGGGTTTTGGAGATTGGTGAGGTATTTCTTAACGACCTGGCTGGCTTGGACAAACTGATTGGCCTGGAAAAATTATGTATCTGGAGCAACTAAGAAGGAGGCGCGGCCTAAGCCGCGCCTCCTCGTTTCTTACACAGCGTCCTCGTCGTCCTCCAGCTCCTCCACCATCATCAGGGCGGCGATATCCATACATTTCTGCCGCAGCTTCAGCTCCTGGGACCTGGCCTCCAGCTCCTCGCTGTCCTCCTCCGAGGGCGCCTCCGGGGCGGGGGGCAGCCACTGGCGCACCGCTTTCTCATACAGCACCGCCGCCGCCTCCACCTGCTCCTCCTCGCTCCGCTCCAGAAACTGCTGCTTCATCTCAAACCGGTCGATGGATACCCGCCCCGAGGGGCTGCCTCCGCCGGAGGGCGCCTGCTCCCCGGATGGGGAAAAGGTGTCCTCCCTGTCCATACTGCTCATTGCCGCTTCCCCCTTCGCTGCTTTCTTATGGAGTACATCGGCCAAAAAGGGAAAAACTTTACCCCCCTACCGCTCCACTGGGATGCTCCGCTCTGCCCACAGCCCGCCCGGCTCCACCCGGCACTCCAGGGCCAGCACCTCCACCCCGGCCCGTGCGGCCCGGCGGAGGGCGTCTCCAAATTCCGGGTGGGTCCGGTCGTTGGGCTCCACCCGGGCCATCCCCTCCATCTGGACGATGAAGCACACCCCCGCCTCATAGCCGGCTTGACGGGCGGCCATCAGCTCCTCCAGGTGCTTCACCCCCCGGAGGGTGGGGGCGTCGGGAAAGCGGGCCACGTTGTCCTCCTCCAGCGTGACCCCCTTCACCTCCCAGAAACCCCGGCGGGCCGCCCCCTTTTCCGAATACTCCCAGTAGTAATCAAACCGGGAATTACCATATGTGGTCTCCGGCCGCAGGAGGGTGGGGACAAAGCCCAGTCCCCCCGCCGCCGCCCACTCCCCAAATACCCGGTTGGGGGCCTGGGCGTCCATGTTAATCAGCAGGGGCCCGCCGGGGCGGACCTTCTCCACAGCGATCAGGTCGTATTTTGTCTTCCGGGCGGGGTTGCCGCTCTCCTCCAGCCAGACCTTCACCCCGGGCACAAGCAGCTCCCGGCACCGGCCGGTGTTCTTCACGTGGCACACCTCCGTCCGCCCGCCCACGTCCACATGGGCAATAAAACGGTTGGGCCGGGCCTGAAAAATACCCGGCAAAATTTTTTTGTAGCGCATCCTGTTATCTCTCCATCTAATCGTTATTCTGCGGAACCCCTCCGGCAATGCCGGCCGGCACGTCATGTAGGGCAGGGGAAGTGTCCCGTTCGCAGATTTTATGTAGGGGCGGACATTGTCCGCCCGCGGGCGCACACTGTGCGCCCCTACAAATCGCACCAATTCTCCTGATTGCGATAAAATGCGCGGTAGGACACTCCCACCAAGAATCCCCCCTGGAAATTCTATCACATCTGTGGTATAATGAACAGCACTGAATCAGGAAGGAGACTGGATATGTCCTGCAAAGAGGAATTTATCGAGATTTTCAAGGCCAACATCACCCGGGAGGGGGCCGACAAGCTGCTGGAATACCTGGAGCACAAGAGCGACTTTTTCACCGCCCCCGCCTCCGCCCGCTACCACGGGGCCTACGAGGGCGGGCTGTGTGAGCACAGCCTGAACGTCTACCACTGTCTGGTGGACTACCTCCAGCGGGAGCGGGTGCAAGAGCTCTACGGCCTGGACTACAGCGGCGAGTCCATCGCCATTGTGGCCCTGTGCCACGACCTGTGCAAAATCGGCTGCTACAAAAAGACCATGCGCAACGTGAAGGACGACGCCACCGGCCAGTGGACCAAGGTGCCTGCCTTCCTCTTTGACGACCCCCTGCCCTACGGCCACGGGGAAAAGAGCGTGTACATCACCAACGGCTTCATCCGCCTCACCCGGGAGGAGGCCATGGCTATCCGCTGGCACATGGGCTTCTCCGGCCCGGAGGACAACCGCACCGTGGGTCAGGCCCTGCGGATGTACCCCCTGGCCTTCGCCCTGGCCACAGCGGACATGGAGGCCTCCTATTTTCTGGAGAACGACGAGCAATAACGCTCCCCGGACCGCTCCCTTGAGGGCGGTCCGGGGATTTTTTACGGCTCTGTCACCGGGAAGGTCACCACGGCGGTAAACAGGTCGGCCTCGGTGGAGATTGTCAGGCTGCCGCCGCAGGCCCGGGTAAAGGACTCCGCAATGGAAAGCCCCAGGCCGGAACCGCCGTCGGTGCGGCTCTCGTCCCCCCGGACGAAGCGGGCGGTGTAGTCCGCCCCGGGCTTCAGCTCAGCGGCGGAGGTGTTCCGCACGCTGGCGCTGGCCTGTCTCCCCTCCACCGCCAGGTTCAGGTACACCCTTGAGCCGGGCAGGGAATACTTTAGAGCGTTGCCGATGAGGTTTTGGAACACCCGATACATCCGGTCACTGTCGGCGGTGATGGGCACCTCCCCCTCGGGGATGGCCGCCCGCAGGGTCAGGCCGCTGTTGTCGATGGCCTGCCCCATGTCGGCCAGGGTCTGGCGCAATAACCGGGCGTAATCAAGCCGTTCCAATTTAACGGGGAGTTGTCCCGACGCCGCCTTGCTCACCTCAAACACGTCCTGAACCATAGCCTTCAGCCGCTGGGCCTTCTCCCCCATGATCTGGACGTACTCGCTGGCCGGAGGCTCCAGGGGCTCCTGGGAGAGCAGCTCGGTGTAGCTGATGATGGAGGTGAGGGGGGTTTTCAGGTCGTGGGACACGTTGGTGACAAGCTCCACCTTCATCCGCTCGCTGCGGGTGCGCTCCTCTACCGCCTGGTGCAGGCCCTGCCGGATGTGGTTCAGGTCGTCGGCCAGTCCGGACAGGTCGCTGTTTTTCTGTAAGGCAAGTTCCCTTTCCAGCTCGCCCGCCCGAACGGCTGCGGCCTGGTCCGCCACCGCCCCGAAGTCGGTCCACAGCCGATGCAGCCGCCAGATCAGCACCGCGCACACAAGCATCAGCAGGGCGGCGGGGGTGACGATGACCCAGACGGTCTCCAGGGGCACGCCGCCCCGGTAGCTGGAGGCGTAAACCAGCAGGTTCATGTTCACCGCCCCCAGCAGGAGGAGCGTCATTGCGGTGACGCCGCACACCCGGCTCAGCCGCTTCTGGACGGGCCTGTCCAGCCCCCAGGCGGCCAGCATGGCGATTACACCCCGTCTCCAGGGCCGCTTATTATACCGCCAGTCATTGAAAATCAGCAGGTACAGCCCCCAGAAGACGGCCAGCAGGCCCGGGATGTGGTCGGCCAGCTCCCGGAGGTACTCCCGGAACAGCCAGCCGCCGTTCTCGCTGAGGATGGTCACCGCCGTGCCGATGCTGGCGGTCTGCTCCACGAGGGGAATATTGTAGCTGTCATCAAAACCATTCTCCGTCAGCCACTCCTCATAGCTGATCCCATTCTGCTCCAGCTCCGTCATGATGTCGCCGTTGATATAGAGGTCGCCGGGGACGGCGGCGGCGCTGGACTCCCCGTAGGAGTAAGTGGGGGCGTAGGCATAGGTCAGCTCCTGCCAGATTTCTCCCAGGTACTCCGGGCGGGGGAGGCAGAAGAACACCAGCAGCAGGGCGGCCAGCACCTTGACCTCAAACCAGACCTTGCCCGTCCCCCGGGCCAGAGCCATGTCCGTCCGCTTCTTGTCCTTTCGCAACAGGACGTACACCAGGAACACCCCAGCGCCCACACCGGTGCGGACGGTCTCCTGAATGATCCGCTCCCGCCACTGGTCCAGACCCTGTTTGATGTAGTACAGTGTGTTGTACTGGTCGGAGCCGGTGCTGCCATAGTTGCCCTTGATAAAAATTTGCGGGCTGTTCATAACCGTCATGGTCACCTTCACCTTGGACCCCGCTTCGTCCACCGTGAAGTTCTTGTAGCCGGGGACATACCACTGATAGCTGTCCTCCCGTTCGTCAAAGTGGTAGTAGCCGCTGCCGTAGATGTTCAGCTCCTCCCCATCCAGCCATGCGCGGACCTTCTCCCCATCAAATTGCAGGAGGAATCCGTAGCCCTCTGAAATCAGGGCGGAGGGGTCCATGTCCGGGCTCAGGCTGTCCGAATTGCTGTAAAGGACTTTCCCTTCCTTCTCCACACGGTAGAGGACGTTTTTGTCCTCCTGTATCTGCTTGTGGAGGGCCTGATTTTGCGCCTCATAGAGCTTGGAGTAGTCAACCCCGGTTTGCGCATAGTCAGGATAGCCGTTGACAAAGGTCCGATAGGTATTGCCCCCGGCCCCCATCATGATGAGCTGCTCCAGCCGGTTGGAGGCGAAGTTTTTAAACTCCCGGGTCCTGCGCCAGTCGCTTTTGAAGCTGTCATACACCCAGGCGCGGCTGTTGGAGGAGGTCATTACCGTCCCGAAGTACAGCGCCCCCTCCAGAAGCAGGGAAACCCCCAGCAGGAAGGCCAAAAAGCCTAAAACCGCCTTACTTTTTTTCCATTTTGTATCCAATGCCCCACACCACCTTCAAATAGTCTGGCTCACGAGGATTGAGCTCAATTTTTTCCCGGATGCGCCGGATGTGCACCATCACCGTGCCCTCGGAGGACCAGGCTTCCTCCCCCCACACCCGGCGGTATATCTCCTCCGCGGGGAACACCCGGCCCAGGTTGCGCATGAGCAGGTCCACAATGCCCGTTTCGATGTTGGTCAGGCGTACCGGCTCGCCGTCCGCTGTCAGCTCCCGGTTGGACGGGTCGTAGGCCAGACGGCCGTTGACGATCATGCCGGCGGGGGCGGTGTTCACGTCCCCCAGGCTGGTGTACCGCCGCAGCTGGCTGCGCACCCGGGCGGTCAGCTCCCCCATGCTGAAGGGCTTGGTCACGTAGTCGTCCGCCCCCATGGACAGCCCCAGCACCTTGTCGCTCTCCTCGCTCTTGGCCGACAGCACAATCACCGGCAGGTTCCGCCGCTCCCGCACCCGCAGCACGGCGGACAGCCCGTCCAATTTCGGCATCATTACGTCCATCAGAATCAGCCGCAGGTCGGGATTCAGGGCTTTGTCCAGCGCCTCCATGCCGTCGTAGGCCCGGAGGACCCGGTAGCCCTCCTTCTCCAGCGCCGCAGCGATGGCGCCCACAATCTCCCTGTCGTCGTCCACCACCAGAATGGTCTCTTGCTCGTTCATTGGGCTTGGCTCCTTCCTCGTTCGCTGGCATCAGAATAACAGAAACTTCTTACAAAACAAGTGGGGTATCTCTTACGGATTTCTTACATTTTACGCCGGAAGGGTAAAAAACACAAGTAGGGGGCGGGCTCGGGAGTGTCCTACCGCGCATTTTATCACAGTCAGGGGAATTGGCACGATTTGTAGGGGCGCACAGTGTGCGCCCGCGGGCGGACAATGTCCGCCCCTACATAAAATCCCTCAATGAACACTTCTCTGCAGGCAACAGTCTTTACAAACCGCTCCTGTTATGCTACAATACCCCCTGACGAGTTCTGAACCATCTCGTCCAAGCACCGGAAAATTTTTCAATCCGGCGTTCGTTCGGCGGTCCGCCGCCGTTCTCTAAACAAAAAATGGAGGTTTTTTTATGCGCAAATTTACTGTCCGGGACATCACCCTGGCCGCCCTCATCGCGGCGGCCTACGTCGTACTTACCTTTGGAATCCCCCTCCCTCCCTATGCTGGTATCCAACTGCGGGTGGCCGAGGCCATGACGGTGCTGCCCTTCCTGTTCCCTGCCGCCACACCGGGACTGGTGGTAGGCTGCTTTATCGTCAATCTGTTTTCTCCCTACTCCCTGGATCTCGTATTTGGCACCCTGGCCACCCTGCTGGCCTGTCTGCTCACCCAGCGTATGCCCAACCGCTGGCTGGCCCCCCTGCCTCCGGTGCTGTGCAATATGGTAATCGTGGGCGCGGAGATCGCCTGGTATCTGGTGGGCTTTGGTCCCGGCTTTCTGGCCGCCTATGCCCTCAATGCCTTCACCGTGGGCGTGGGAGAGCTGATCGCCTGCGTAATTCTGGGGCAGCTGCTGCTCACCGCTCTGCCCAAGGTGCCCGTTTTGCGGCCCTACATCCCGGAGCACCGGCTGGCAAACATCTGAAAATGATCGAGGCCGCCCCGCCGGGCGGCCTTTTGTTGCCTTTTTTCCCCATATGTGGTATATTGAAGGAAAGTAGGGGGGCTTCTTATGAAAATTCTCCGGGGCATCGCCCTGTTTCTCCTGCTGTCCGCCGCGCTGGCCCTTCCCGTCTGCGCCCAGGAGGCGGACTGCACCGGCGCAGACTTTTCGGCGGAGGGCTTTTCCAATCCCGGCCGTCTCTGGGACGGCCGCCGGGACAGCTGGAGCTCCGCCCCGGACGGGGGCCGGGTTACGGTCTCCCGGTCCGACGGAATCGCCGGGCTGTACATCGAATTTGACCGCCTCCCCCAGCCCTGGACGCTGAACGGGGAAATCCCCTGTGGGGAGGCGGGGTACCTCCACCAGTACGTGGACCTGTCCGCCCGCCTGGGCGGCCCGGTCCAGTCCCTGACCCTGAACTTCCCGGCGGGGACGGCCATCGGGGAAATTTACGCCTTTTCCCCCGGCCAGCTGCCCGGCTGGGTCCAGGTGTGGCAGCCCCCCCTGGAGGAGGCCGACCTGATGCTGGTCTCCTCCCACTCCGACGATGAACAGCTTTTCTTTGCCGGCCTGCTCCCCCTCTACGGGCCGGGCCGGGGGCTGGATGTTCAGGTGGTCTATTTTGTCCAGCACTTCCAGGCCAATGGCCAGGCCGACCACAGGCGCCCCCATGAGCAGCTGGACGGCCTCTGGACGGTGGGGATGCGCCACTACCCCATCATCTCCGACTTCCCTGACCTCTATTCCAACTCCAAAAACCGGCAGACCGCCCTGAACAGCGCCCTGGCCGTCTATGGCCGGGCGGGGGCGGAGTATGAGGACTTCGTGGCCTACCTCACCGCCTGCATCCGCCAATGCAGGCCGCTAGTGGTGGTCAGCCACGACCTGGACGGGGAGTACGGCCACGGCACCCATGTGCTGTGCGCCGATACCCTCACCCGGGCGGTGGAGGCGGCTGCTGACCCGGCCCAGTTTCCCGACCACGGAGCGCCCTGGGCGGTGGAGAAGCTCTACCTCCACCTGTATGAGGAAAACCCCGTCACCCTGGACCTGGACACCCCTCTGGACAGCCTGGGGGGCAGGACCCCCTTCCAGGTGACCCAGGAGGGCTTCGCCTGCCACAAGAGCCAGCACTGGACCTGGTTCTACAAGTGGCTCTACGGCGCCAAGGACCGCCCCATCACCCGGGCGGCGGACATCCGGAGCTATTCCCCCTGCCGCTATGGCCTGTACTACACTGCGGTGGGCCCCGACGAGGTGGGCGGCGACCTCTTTGAGCACATAGAGCCCTACGCCGCCCGCCGGGCCCGGCTGGAGGCGGAGGAGCAGGCGGCCAGGGAGGCCCAGGAGGCGGCCCGCCGTCAGGCTGAGGAGGCGGCCAAAGCGGAGGCGGAGGCCGAAGCCCGGGCCCAGGAGGAGGTCCTGGCCGAGGCCGCCCGGCAGGAGCTGTTCCAGCGGCAGATGCTAGCCCGGATGGTTTTAGCCGCCGCGATTGCACTGATTTTGTCGGTTGGACTGCTGCTGCTTTCCTATCTCTTGCTCAAGAAAAAGCGTTAACCGTCTTTATGCGGTTTCTTGTCCGTGATTTTGCCCATATACCAGGTGTATAAATTTTATATAAAACATTTGTTCTATCCTATTGCATTCTATGAAAAACCTGCTATAATAGAAATTAGAAAGGAGGGTTTACCATGCCAATGTCAGCCAGTGTTGTTTGCAACAACATTTTAACACGGGCATTTCAAGAAAACATTCCGGTATCTCCGATGAAGCTTCAAAAATTGATGTATTTTGTCAGCTGTGAATATGTGAAAGCCACAGGAAAAGACCTGCTTTCCGAAAACTTTGGCGTATGGCAATATGGCCCTGTTCTCCCATCTCTATACGATGAGTTTAAATCCTTTCACGATCAGCCCATCACCAAATATGCAACGGATGCCGACGGCGTCCCCTATGCAATCAATGAAGATACTGCCCCCCATCTAAAGGCCTCCATCACCCGTGTATGGGACGCGTTCAAGGGCATGGATGGAATCGCACTGTCCAAAATCACCCACCGAGACGGCTCCGCCTGGTCTACCGCATTTGATCAGCGGCGCACCTCCATTTCTTCTGATGACATGAAGGGGGATATGACCTATGCCAGCTACCTCCTCACATGACATTATTGAAAAACCGGTCATCAGCTCCGGCGTCGACCTCCCGTTTCCACCAAATTCAGCTTCCCCGGAACAACCCTCAGAGGATATTCCGACACAAATCCGCCTGAACGATCAAAAGCACACCCATGCAGTCGAAGATTTTAAGAACGCAATCGGTAAACAACTGTTGTATGGCTGCCTGTTCGCCATTGCTGTGTTCGCCCTTCTGGACGCCCATTGTAATATTGAATCGCCTATGTTTACCAGTGCTTTTGAGGTCGCAAAGATTGTAGCTACCACCGTACTTGGCTATCTGTTTGGAAGTAAAAGCAAATCTTAACGGTAAAATCCCGCTCCGGCACAGCCGGGGCGGGATTTTATCTGGTTACAGCTTGTCAATCTCCTCCTGCTCCACCACCTGGATGCCCCGCTGGGCCAGGGCGGACGCGGCGGCGGCGTTGTCGGCCACCCGGAAGATCATATAGGCGTGGTCCGTATCCCTGCCGCCCAGGAAGGCGTACATATACTCCACATTCACCTTGGCGTCGGTGAGGGCCTGAAGCACCTTGTTCAGCCCGCCGGGCACGTCGGGAATGGCCACCCCCAGCACGGGGGTAATGTTGTGGACGTAGCCCGCATCCTTCAGCACGGTGGTGGTCTTATACACATCGTCCACAATGATGCGGGCGATGCCGAAGTCGCTGGTCTCAGCCAGGGAGAAGGCCCGCATGTCGATTTTGTTCTGGGCCAGCACCCCGGTCATGGCGTAGAGCGCGCCGGGCTTGTTCTCCAGAAAGACGGAAATCTGCTTGATGCTCATAATATCGATTCCTCCTGTTCCTGCTTCAATTGGCTCCCCCCTTGTGGGGGAGCTCCAGGCGAAGCCGGGTGAGGGGGGCGCCCCCTCCGACCGCTTCGCGGCCACCTCCCCCATAAAGGAGGAGGCAGCGTTTAAATCTTCCGCTTGTCGATGACCCGCACGGCCTTGCCCTCGCTGCGGACGATGGTCTTGGGGGCCACCAGGGTGACCTTGGCGGCCAGGCCCAGCATGGACCGCAGGCCGTCCACCAGTTCCTTCTGCCGCTTGCTGATCTCGCCCATGTTGTCGGTGAACATCTCGGGGGTCATCTCCACCTGGACGTCCAGGGTGTCGGTGTTCTTCACCCGGTCCACGATAATCTGGTAGTTGGCGGGGTAGCCGTGGTTGAGCAGGACGGTCTCAATCTGAGACGGGAACACATTCACGCCCCGGATGATGAGCATATCATCGGACCGGCCCATAGGCTTGCACATCTTCACGTGGGTGCGGCCGCAGGAGCACTTCTCCCGGGTAAGCATACAGATATCCCGGGTGCGGTAGCGCAGCAGGGGGAAGGCCTCCTTGGTGATGGAGGTGAATACCAGCTCCCCCTTGGTGCCCTCGGGGAGGACCTCGCCGGTGTCGGGGTCGATGATCTCAGCGATGAAGTGGTCCTCGTTGACGTGCATCCCGCTCTGGGCGGAGCACTCGAAGGACACGCCGGGGCCGGACAGCTCAGTCAAGCCATAAATATCATAGGCCTTGATGCCCAGGGTATTCTGGATATCCTGCCGCATCTCCTCCGACCAGGCTTCGGCACCGAAGATACCCGCCTTCAGGGGAATCTGGTCGGGGGTGAGGCCCATCTCCTTCATGGTCTCGCCGATGTAGGCGGCGTAGGAGGGGGTGCAGCACAGGATGGTAGCGGACAGGTCTTTGATAAACATGATCTGCCGCTCGGTGTTGCCCGAGGAGGTGGGGATGGTGAGGCAGCCCACCTTGTGGGACCCGCCGTTGAGGCCGGGGCCGCCGGTGAACAGACCGTAGCCGTAGGACACTTGGCACACGTCCTCGTCGGTGCCCCCGGCGGCCATGATGGCCCGGGCGCAGCAGTCCTCCCACAGGTCGATGTCGTGCTGGGTGTAGAAGGCCACCACCCGCTTGCCGGTGGTGCCCGAGGTGGACTGGATGCGCACGCACTCCTTCAGGGGCTTGGCTACCAGCCCGTAGGGGTAGGCCTCCCGCAGGTCGGCCTTGGTGACAAAGGGCAGCTTGTGCAAATCGTCGCTGGACCGGATATCGTCAGGGGTGAGGCCCTTCTCCTCCATCTTTTTCCGGTAGTAGGGCACGTTGTCCCAGACGTGGCGCACCTGCTTCACAAGCCGCTCATCCTGCCAGGCCTTGATTTGTTCCCGGGACGCGCACTCGATCTCGGGCTGGTAGTATCTTTCCATGGGTATCATTCCTTTCGGATTGTATGTCTTATGTTCTTTTTCTTGTAAGAAAAAGAACCAAAAAGAACGTTACAAAAAACTTCGTTTTTCTCCCTATTTTGCCAGGAGACGGCCCCGGTTCATGGTGACCTTGTTCTTGCCGCCAAAGTCCATGTCGAAAATGACGGTCACGGTGACCGGCGGCTCGGGCAGCAGGTCGAATACCCGCTCCGACTCCCAGTCGGCCAGCTCCGCGAAGTTCTCCTTGGCAAAGCCCTGATAGGTAGAGCCGTCCGCCCCCATGTCCATGTTGATCCGGGCTTCGTAGCCCTTATCCCCCTGGGTGACGGCGATGGCGTATCTGGCGGAGTTCACAAACTCGCTGGGCAGGTTCTCCTTAAAAAACTGCTTCAGCACCTGAGAATTGGCATCGTTGACCTCCTCCACTTTCTTGGCGCCGCCGCCAAAGAGGTTAGAGAAAAGTCCCATGTTCAATCAATCCTTTCTAAATTGTAGTAATTTACATCGCACCACTTTAAAGTTGCCAAATATTTCTTAAGTTTTTTTGCACAGGGCTTAAATGTTACATAAGTTAGCCCTCCAGATGCTACGCCACCAACAACAGGGATAATTTTTGACACACCTTTAGCAAAAATTTCTCTATTCATCCTTACACCAAGAATTTTTGCAACTTGTTTAACAACATTATAAACTGCATACTTTGTCAATGGTTTATTGGCCAAACTCTTACTGGCTTTTGTGGCTGCTGACGCAGACAATTTGGTAATCGTAGTAGCTGCACCATTGACTCCAAACATAACACCAATAAATAATGTTAATAAATTAGCGGTATCATCATCCATTTCACCATTACTATCAAAAACTTCATCCCAGCCATACAAATACATCAATTTTTGTAAAATCCGAAGTACATGTCCAAAATATTGAGCAAGATCTACTGGAATTGTGCCAAACATTGCAAATCCTCCAGGGATTCCTGCCGCAAATGATATAGCACTCACTTGGTTAGTTTCGTAGTTAATACATCCTTTTGCAATTCTGTTGATTGTTTCAACAGAAACCCCAGCGTAGGCAGGATTATTATTTATTGCAATTTCAATCTGTTCTTTTGAACAAAATTTTTTCAATTCCCGAGCCAGAAACCTGTTTCTATCAATGCGTACAGTCGGAAAACTGGCAGCAGTTTTCAGGGCCAATTCAAAAGTATTGCTTCCACCGACTATTTCAACGCCCTCACTCATTATTATTGATATTCTCCTTTTATGCGTTTTTCCCCAGCTCAAAGGCCTTTTTGTTCAGCTCCAAAAACTTGGGGGGCACCATGGCCTCCAAAGACTTCTGCCAGGCCTGGTCGGGCAGGTCGAAGTAGTGGGACAGCCGGCCCATGAGGACGATATTCACCGCCTTGGCCGACCCGGCCTCCTCGGCCAGCTTGAGACAGTCCAGGGCGTCCACCTTGGCCCCGGCGGCCCGCATTTTCTCCACCAGGTTCTCCGGGTAGGAGGCAGCTCCGGTGATGACGGGCATGGGGTCAATCTGCTGGGTGGAGGTGACAATCTGGCCGTCGGGCTTTAAGTAGCTCAGCCACCGGGCGGCCTCCAGCAGCTCGAAGGAGACGATATAGTCCGCCTCCCCCTTGTCAATGACGGGGGAATCCACCCGGTCGCCGTAGCGCACATAGGTGACCACCGACCCGCCCCGCTGGGACATGCCGTGTACCTCAGACACCTTCACGTCAAACCCCTGCTCCATGAGAAGGTGGCCCAGCAGCTTGGACGCCAGGAGGGACCCCTGTCCCCCCACGCCCACGATCATGATATTTTTGGTTTCCATATGTTGAAACAACTCCTTGTTCATTCACTGGGAATATCAATGGCACCCATTTCTGTAGGGGCGGCCTGTGGCCGCCCGCATTTTATTCCCGCGCCGAATTCCGACGGGCGGCCACAGGCCGCCCCTACGGCAACCGCATGTTACGAAAACGCCTTCACGCCGCACAACTGCTCACACACGCCGCAGCCCACGCACAGGGTGGCGTCCACCCGGGCCTTGCCCTCCTTGATGGAGATGGCGGGACAGCCGATTTTCATGCAGCTCCGGCAGCCTACGCACTTCACCGGGTCCACGGTGAGGGGGGCCTCATGCTTGACATACTTCAGCAGGGCGCAGGGCCGGCGGCTGATAATCACAGAGGGCTCATTTGCGGCCAGCTCCTCCTTGAGGACGGTGTCGCAGGCCTTTAAATCGTAGGGGTCCACCACCCGGACCCGTGTAAAGCCCATAGCCTTGCACAGCCCCTCCAGGTCGATCTTGCCGGCGGGGTCGCCCTTGATGTTGTAGCCGGTGGTGGGGTTCTGCTGGTGGCCGGTCATGCCGGTGATGGAGTTGTCCAGGATAATCACCGTGGAGTTGGACTGGTTATAGGCGATGTTGGCCAGACCGGTCATGCCCGAGTGCATAAAGGTGGAGTCGCCGATGACGGCCACCGTCTTGCCCTCGCTCTCCGCGCCCCGGGCCTTGTTGAAGCCGTGGACGGCGGAGATGGAGGCCCCCATACACAGGGTCATGTCCATAGCGGCCAGAGGGGCCACCGCCCCCAGGGTGTAGCAGCCGATGTCCCCCAGGACGGTGCACTTGTTCTTGCTCAGGATGTAGAACAGTCCCCGGTGGGGGCACCCGGCGCACATGACAGGAGGCCGGGGCGGGATGGGGTCGTTGATGGTCCGGCCCATGGGGAAGGTGTGAGTCAGGCGGTCGGCCACGATGTTCTGGCTCAGCTCGCCCAGCCGGGGGAAATTATACTCCCCGTCGATTTTCAGGCCCAGAGTACCGCAGAACTCCTCAATAAAGGGGTCCAGTTCCTCCACCACCACAAGGCTGTCCACGCTGGCTGCAAAGTCCAAAATCTTCTGCTGGGGCAGGGGCCAGGCCATGCCCAGCTTCAAAATGGGGTATGTATCGCCGCAGACCTCTTTGACATACTGGTAGCTGGTGGAGGAGGTGATGATGCCGATTTCGTGGTTCCTGCCCGGCTCCACCCGATTGATGGGGGCGGTCTCGGCCCAGGCCTGGAGCTTCCGGGTGCGCTCCTCCACAAAGGGGTGGCGGCGGATGGCGTTGCCGGGCATCATGACGTACTTGGCAATGTTCTTCTCATAGGGCTTCATCTCGGGCTCAGCCCGGTCGGAGGTCTCCACAATGGACTGGGAGTGGGCCACCCGGGTACACATTTTCAGCAGCACCGGCGTATCGAATTGCTCCGACAGTTCATAGGCCAGCTTGGCAAACTCCAGCGCCTCGGCGGAGTCGGAGGGCTCCAGCATAGGTACCTTGGCGGCCCGGGCATAGTGGCGGGAGTCCTGCTCGTTCTGGGAGGAGTGCATCCCCGGGTCGTCGGCCACGCCGATGACCAGGCCGGCGTTGACCCCGGTGTAGCTCATGGTAAACAGGGGGTCGGCGGCCACGTTGAGACCCACGTGCTTCATGGCGCAGAAGGCCCGCTTCCCCGCCAGACAGGCCCCAAAGGCCACCTCCATGGCCACCTTCTCGTTGGGGGCCCACTCGCAGTACAGCTCGGGGTACTTCACGGCCTCCTCGGTGATCTCGGTGCTGGGGGTGCCGGGGTAGCTGGAGATCACGCAGCACCCCGCCTCATACAGCCCCCGGGCAACGGCGGCGTTGCCCAACATCAGTTGTTTCATGTTGTTTCCTCCTTCTCGTGCAGTCCGTGGCGCTGGATAACCTCCCGCATCACGCCCCCGGCTCCGTTATCCAGCATGGACCGTCTCACCCGGCTGATGGTGGCGCTGGAGGCCCCGGTTTTATCCAGAATATCCAGATAGACCAGCCCCTGCTGGAGGTACACCGCCACATCAAACCGCTGCTCCAGGCTGCGCAGCTCGGTGGGGGTGCACAGATCGTCGAAAAACCGGCAGCACTCGTCCAGGTCCTTCAGCTTCAGGATGGTCTCATACAGGGCCATGCTCCGCTCCCGCTTTTCCGCCTTTGCCATAGCAATACACTCCTTCGTTCCATATTGGTATCCGGGAAAATTCACTTGTGTAAAGTGTAGCACAGGAAAGTGGAGAAGTAAAGAGCCCGCCGGATTTTTTCCGCAGAAACTTTTTCCGCCGCTTTCCGCAAAAGCCCTGTGTCTGCCTCATAAATTCAGAAAAACTGCCGCATGTAGGGCAAGGGCTCTGCCCTTGCCTTTGCGATGCCGTTTTATCCCCTTACGGGGACAGGCAGGGGTAGAACCCCTGCCCTACACGACGTACCGGCCAATATTTCAGAGGCGTTCCGAATTTATAAGATGGCAGCAAAAGCCCCCTTTCCCTCTTGACATTCCCCAAAAAATTCGCTATGATACTTTAGCGGTTAAAATCAATAAAGTTTAACGGAGCCCATCCGTCTGGAAAGGAACGAACGCAATGCCTATCACCGATCTGTTGGAGCGCAACAGCAAGCTATACGGCGACGAGGCCGCCCTGGTGGAGATCAACCCCGAGGTCCGGGAGGAGCAGCGGGTCTCCTGGCAGGAGTACGAGCTGATCCAGCCCACCGGCGACGCCCCCTACCGCCGGGAGATCACCTGGTCGGTCTTTGACGAGAAGGCCAACCGGGTGGCCAACATGCTGCTCAGCCGGGGCATCCGCAAGGGCCAGAAGGTGGCCATTCTGCTGATGAACTGTCTGGAGTGGCTGCCCATCTACTTCGGCATTTTAAAAACGGGGGCGGTGGCGGTCCCTCTGAACTTCCGATACACCGCCGACGAGATCGACTACTGCCTGAAGCTGGCCGACGCCGACGTGCTCTTTTTCGGCCCCGAGTTCACCACCCGGATGGAGCCCATTGTGCCCAAGATCAAAAAGCAGATGCTGCTGTTCTTCGTGGGGGAGCACTGTCCCGCCTTTGCCGAGGACTACCTGCGGGCCACCGCCAACTGCTCCAGCCGCCCCCCCAAGGTGCTGGTGGACGACGAGGACGAGGCGGCCATTTACTACTCCTCTGGCACCACCGGCTTCCCCAAGGCGATTCTGCTCCGGCACACCGCCCTGATGCAGTCCGCCCGGATGGAGGCCATCCACCACGAGACCACCCACGAGGACGTATTTCTCTGCATCCCGCCCCTGTACCACACCGGGGCCAAGATGCACTGGTTCGGCTCCCTGTTCACCGGCAGCCGTGCGGTGCTGCTGAAAGGCAATTCCCCTTCCGCCGTCTTCCAGGCGGCCAGCCAGGAGCGGTGCACCATCGTCTGGCTGCTGGTGCCCTGGGCCCAGGACATCTTGGCCGCCCTGGACCGGGGCGACCTGAAAATCGAAGATTTTCACCTGTCCCAGTGGCGGCTGATGCACATTGGGGCCCAGCCGGTGCCCCCCTCCCTCATCAAGCACTGGCTGCAATACTTCCCCCACCACAAGTACGACACCAACTACGGCCTGTCCGAGTCCACCGGCCCGGGCTGCGTCCACCTGGGGGTGGACAACGTCCACAAGGTAGGGGCCATCGGCGTGCCCGGCTACGGCTGGAAAATCAAGATTGTGGACGAGCAGAATGTCCCCGTCCGCCAGGGGGACGTGGGCGAATTGTGCGTAAAGGGCCCGGGGGTGATGGTGTGCTACTACCACAACCCCGAGGCCACCGCTGAGGTGCTGGAAAATGGCTGGCTCCACACCGGCGACATGGCTCGCCAGGACGAAGACGGCTTTATCTTCCTGGTGGACCGGAAGAAGGATGTGATTATCTCCGGCGGCGAGAACCTGTACCCGGTGCAGATTGAGGACTTCCTGTCCGCCTACCCCAAGGTCCACGACGTGGCGGTCATCGGCCTGCCCGACAAGCGCCTGGGGGAGATGGCCGCCGCCATCATCCAGATCAAGGAGGGCATGCACTGCACCGAGAGCGAGATCAACCAGTTCTGCATGGACCTGCCCCGGTACAAGCGCCCCCGGAAGATCATCTTTGCCGACGTCCCCCGCAACCCCACCGGCAAGATCGAAAAGCCCAGGCTGCGGGAAAAATACTGCGGCGTCCGCCTGGTGGAGGCCCAGAATCAGGGATAATTTTACAGGGAGACGGCTCCGGCTGTCTCCCTGCTGTTACCTTTTCAGTTGACAGATACGTAAAATACGTATATACTAAAGTACACAGAGAAATGGAGTGATCCGCAGTGCCAATGACGCCAAGAGAAATGATTCAGCTCCTCCAGGCCAATGGCTTTGTGTGTATCAGCTCCAACGGCTCCCACCGAAAATTCCGAAATGAGCAGACCGAAAAAACGGTTATTGTTCCCTTCCACGCAAAGGATTTAAAAAAGGGCTTGGAGCAAAAAATATTGAAAGACGCAGGCCTGAAATAAGGGCAGACCCCAAAGGAGGCATACCATGAAGAACACCTATTATCCCGCCGTGTTCCACCCCGAGGAGGTGGGATACTCGGTCTTTGTCCCGGACATCGAGGGCTGCTCCACCCAGGGCGACACCATGGACGAGGCGGTGGAGATGACCAAGGACGCCATCGGGCTGATGCTGGAGGGCTTAAGCGAGTACCCCCAGCCCTCCATTCCCTCCGCTCAGACCCTGGCAGAGGGTGAATTTGTGGTCATGATTCCTTTTAATCCGGCGGAGTACGCCCGTAAAAACAACCGGGCGGTAAAAAAGACCCTCTCTCTGCCCGCCTGGCTCAACGAGGCGGCGGAGGCGGCCCACCTCAACTTCTCCGGCGTCCTCCAGGAGGCGCTGAAGGCCAAGCTGGACATGTAGACCTGATAAAAACACAACACCCCGGTGCCTGTATCAAGACACCGGGGTGAAATTATGCTACAAATACTCCACAAACGTCTCCAGCTGCGTCCAGGACAGCTCCAGCTCCTCGATGGACCGCCAGCTGGGAAAATTGTCCTCCAGCTCCTGCCAGATCAGGAACCAGAAGTCGTATTCGATGCCCAGGTGGGCGGGGAGGATATCCTCAATAATGGTTTTCAGCTCAGGAAATCCCTCCGGCTCCCCGGCCACCCCGGGGAAGGAGACCGCCACCTGTCCCGTCCCCGTCTCCTTCACCACGGCGGGGATGCCGCAGCCGGTGATGGTGTCGTTGATGGCGGCCAGGGTAAAGCTGTCCCCGCCAATGCGCAGCAGGGCGGCCAGGGCGGCAGCCAGCTTCCGGGGCTGAGCGGCCACCGGCCGGCGGACAAACAGGGCGGCCACCCGCTCCAGCCCCCAGTTCTCCGCCGTGGTCAGGGAGCTCTCCCGCTGGACCTCCTCAATCCGGGCCATCGCCCCGTCCAGGGCCGCCCCCTGGGCGTCCAGCTCCCCGCCGTTGAAGGGGGCCGTCAGGTCGTAGACCCCCAGGGGCCGCAGCAGGTCCCGCAGATACTGGGCGTGACTCATGCCTTCCCCTCCACCCGCAGGGTCCCCAGCATGGGCAGCTGATCTTCGGCCACCGGCACGTCGGCCGCCGGCGCGGTGATGACGTAGTTAGCCACCCCGTCGCAGCTGTAGATCAGGCTGCCCAGCCGGGCCAGCAGCACCCGCTGGCCCAGCAGCTTTCCGGTAAACCAGCCCCGCACGGCCTCCTCCACCCGGGCCAGCACCTCCCCCTGGTCCCGGCCCCGCTCCGCCTCCACGGAGACGGCGATATTCACCGTCACCGGCTCCGGGGCCCGGACCCGCACGTCCACGGCAATCTCCCGCCGGGCCTCAAAATAGGCCTCCAGCTCGGCCAGCAGGTCCTCCCCGGGCAGGCCGGCCAGGGTGGCGGGCACCACGTCCACCGACCCCACCCCCCGGGGCCGGGGAATCACCGCCGCCGCCGCTACCTGCTCGAAGGACAGCGCCCCCTGCTGGTAAAAGGCGCTGTTGGCCCCGTTGGGCAGGCGCTTGAAGCTCTCCAGCACCCGCTCCCGCAGGGCGGCGTCGGTCTCGCCGTCCGCCCCTCCGGCGCAGGGGGCCGGATTGGTGCAGGCGGCAATCCCCACCGGGGCCACCGCCATAGCCGCAATGGCCCCGGCGGACACATTCCCCGCCCTGCCGGCCTCCAGCGCCCGGACCGGGGCCTCCGCCGTCAGCTCCCCCGCCTCCAGAACGGCGTCCCCTGTGGTCTCAAAGCGCACCAGTCCCGCCGTCATGCACACCGTCCCCCGGGGGATAGTCCTGGGGGCGGCGGCCGCCTCCCCGGCGGTAAAGCGGACCACCCCCTCGGCGGCGGAGGCCGGCCGGCGCTCCAGGCTCCGCAGCTGGGCATGGCGGTCCAGATACTCCCCCTCCGCCGTCTGGGGGAAGGCCTGCCGCACCACCCACTCCGCCTGAACATACAGCCCATAGACCTGGGCGGCCAGGGCGTAGAGCCGGGCGGACAGGTCGCAGCCCTCCCGGGGCTCCAGCCCCGTCTTCCCGCCGAAGCAGGCCAGCATCTCCTGATAGATCTGGTCAACTGTTTTCAAAACATTCCTCCTCACAGCCATTTCGTCACTTGGGACAGGTCTTGGAGGCGGCAGCACAGGCCGCCGTCTTTACCCCGTCCGGTCAAAAAAGCACTGCTTTTCAGAGCGCGCCAAAGCCTTCCCCTTTCCAAGGGGAAGGTGGCACGGCGAAGCCGTGACGGATGAGGTTGCGGCCAGGTCTCCGCCTCTGACCACAAAGTCAGCGCACACTGTCCGCCCCATTCACGCCTCACACCTGCACCTGCGCCGTCAGCTCCTCGCCCCGCCAGTCCAGGTAGACGGTCAGCCGGCCGGCGCCCTCCTCCTCCTTCAGCTCCACCGCCTGCACCGTCAGCCCGGGCTCCTCCCCTAGGGCCTCGGCCACATACTGGGCGGCCAAGGCCTGCCGGGCGGAGGGCTTTTCCCGGCCCAGCCGATACAGCCGGCTGCCCAGCCCGGGCAGGAAGGGCAGCGCCCCCCGCCGGGCGGTCAGGCGGTACAGCACCCGGGCCAGCACCTCCCCGCTGCCGGTCAGGGCGGTAAAGCCCCCCTTCCCGTCGGGGACATAGTCCCCATCTCTCAGCTTCCATTCCACAGCTATCCCCCCTCAGCTCAGCAGCTCCGCCACAATCTCCCGCACAATGTCATACAGCGTCCGGCCGTTGACAATCAGCTCCCCCTCCAGCGCCAGCCCCTCCTGGCCCAGCCGGAGGGAGCAGGTCCCGCCCTTCAGCATAACCTCGCCGGGCTTCAGCTCGGCCTCCCCCTGAACGGTGCCCAGCACGCAGGGGGACTCCCCCTCCGCCCCCGCCTTGAGCACCAGCACCTTGTCCCCGGCGGTGGGCCGCCAGCAGTAGCCCCCGGGGCCGTACACCGTCAGCCAGCGCCGCTCGCCCCCCAGGCTCACCCCGGCGGGGTCGCCCCCCAGGGTGACGGTGCCGATCTCGGCGGCCGCCTCTCGCAGGGGCAGGTTTCGATTCCGTTCCGATGTCCACATAACCACACCTCATTTTCCGCCGCGCCCCACCGGGCGCGCGCTTATATGGTAACGCCGGGAGGGGCCAGCTCCATCCGGGTCCAGTGCCCCCCCTCGTCCATGCCTACCGTCACCTTCACCGCCCGATACCGGCCGTTCCAGTCCAGCCCGCTGCGCCGCACCGTAACCAGGTCCCCGGGCCATACGCAGAAGGCCTCTCCCACTGTGAGCTCCATCCGCTCCAGCTCGGCGGCCGACTGGTCCAGCTGAAACTGCCCGCTGTAGCGCATAGCCTTATAGCTGCTCTTGGCGGGCATAGTGATAATCCGCCGGGCCATGCCCCCCTGGGCGGCAAAGTCCCGGTTGTCCACCGTCTCCACCGCCCCGCTCCACCGGTCCCGGGTCAGCACCTGCGACAGCACCCCATACCGCCTGTCCCGCCGGACCAGGGCGATCAGGGGGCTGCTGTCGTCCACCACCCGCTCCCGGCTGTCGTCCCAGCCGGAGAGCACCAGCCGCCCCTCCCGGTCGAACCGGGGGGCCACCCCGCCGTAGTACCGGGCGAATTCATACACCACCGACCACTCGCTGCTCCCCGTGGCCACCGAGAACTGGGCCACCGCCGGCAGCTGGGCCCCCGGGGCCACCGTGATGCCGTAGGGCCGCACGTGGTCCCGGATAATGTCCTTCTGGGTGGCGGTCTGGTAGTCCTGGCCCAGGGCCTCGTTGTCCAGCAGCCGGGCGGCCATCCCCCGGCCAGACACCTCCAGCAGCCGCCCCCGCCGGGACAGGCTCACCTCGCACTCGTCCACCACCCCGGTGAACACCCGCGCCCCGCCCTGCTCGGCGGAAAACTCCACCCAGTCCGCCGGTTTTGTGGTGTTGCCGCCGTCCCAGGGGCACCGGAGCCAGAAGCTGTCGCAGGGCACGCCGGCGGTGTACTCCAGCCGCCAGGCCGTCGGACGGGGCAGGGCCCACCGCTCCCCGGCCGCGTCGGTCACACAGGCGTTCATGCCACCCGCACCTCCTCTCCCACCCGGATCAGGTTGGGATTTTTAATCTGGGGATTCAGGGCCACCAGCTCCGCCAGCGAGACCCCATACCGCCCGGCCAGGGCCCAGAGGGTCTCCCCTCTGGCCACCCGGTGGTAGACGGCCTGCCCGGTCCCCTGCGCCGCTCCCGGCTCCTCCTGCCCGGCGGAGCCCCCTGTCACCCGGGTGGCCAGGCCGTTATACAGCCCGTGCTCCTCCCAGAAGGTGAAGGCGTACCGCACATAGTCGGGCCGCGGCTCCTGCTCCACCCGCAGCGAGACAAAGTAGGCGTTGGCCACCTGCCACAGGGGATGGACCAGCAGGCCCGGCCCGTCCTCATAGAAGACGCAGGCCAGCCGCTGAAACTCCTCATAGGCCCCCGGCCCCACGAACTCCCCTTCCCCCTCCATCACCCGGTGGCCCAGCCCCAGGTCCTGGAGCTGATAGCGGCCGAAGGGGGTCTTGTGCACCGCCACAGGCCGCTGGAAGTCGATGGAATACACCCGGGGATTGTGGGGCCAGGTGTAGCTCTTATACCGCATCGGCGTCAAATTCAATGGATCACTCCTCCATTCACGCTGTCTTCAAATTCTGCCCCGGAGATACCATCCGGCACATCATGCAGGGCTCCCCCGTCCCCCGCAGGGCAAGCCTTCCACCCTC
>CAJUFJ010000002.1 GCA_910585815.1 uncultured Oscillospiraceae bacterium
CAATCTGGGGGCCCACCTGGGCGGTGTCGCCGTCGATGGCCTGGCGGCCGCACATCACGATGTCGTCCTTGTCCACACCGATCTTGTCGATGGCGGCGGCCAGGATCTGGGAGGTGGCGTAAGTATCGGAGCCGCCGAACTCACGGGCGGACACCAGAATGGCGCGGTCCACGCCACGGGCCATGACCTCGCGGAGCATACCCTCGGCGGGCGGGGGGCCCATGGAGACCACGATCACCTCGGCGCCGGTCTGCTCCTTCAGGACCAGAGCGGCCTCGACGGCGTTCAGGTCGTCGGGGTTGGTGATGGCGGCCATGGAGGCCCGGTTCAGGGTACCATCGGGGTTGACGGCCACCTTACCGGAGGTATCGGGGACCTGCTTGACACAAACAATGATTTTCATTTCAATCTGCCTCCTATCTTATTTCACGCCCAGGTGGCTGGAGATAACCATGCGCTGAACCTCGGAAGTGCCCTCGTAGATCTCGGTGATCTTGGCGTCGCGCATCATGCGCTCCACGGGGTACTCACGGGTGTAGCCGTAACCGCCGAACAGCTGGACGGCGCGGCGGGTCACGTCGGAGGCGGACTCGGCGGCGAAAAGCTTGGCCATGGCGGCGTCCATGGAGTAGGGCTCGTGGTTCTGCTTCTTCATGGCAGCGGCGTACACCAGGTACTGGGCGGCCTGCATGCGGGTGTGCATATCGGCCAGCTGGAACTGGGTGTTCTGGAACTGGCTCAGGCGGCGCTTGAACTGCACGCGCTCCTGGGTGTACTTGACGGCCTCGTTGATGGCGCCCTCGCCCAGGCCCAGGGCCTGCGCGGCGATGCCGATACGGCCGCCGTCCAGGGTCATCATGGCGATCTTGAAGCCCTTGCCCTCCTGGCCCAGCAGGTTCTCCTTGGGGACGATGCAGTCCTCAAAGATCAGGTCGCAGGTGGAGGAGCCGCGGATGCCCATCTTCTTCTCGTGCTTGCCCACGGAGAAGCCGGGGAAACTCTTTTCCACGATGAAGGCGGAGATGCCGTGGTTGCCCAGCTTCTTGTCGGTCATGGCGAAGACCACGAAGGTCTCGGCCACGGTGCCGTTGGTGATGAAGCACTTGGAGCCGTTGAGGACGTAGTGGTCGCCCTCCAGCACGGCGGTGGTCTGCTGGCCGGAGGCGTCGGTGCCGGCGTTGGGCTCGGTCAGGCCGAAGGCGCCGATCTTCTTGCCGCTCAGCAGGTCGGGCAGGTACTTCTTCTTCTGCTCCTCGGTGCCGTGCTCAAAGATGGGGGCGCAGCACAGGGAGGTGTGGGCGGACACGATGACGGCAGTGGTGCCGCACACCTTGGCCAGCTCCTCCACGCACATGGCATAGGAGAGGACGTCGCCGCCGGCGCCGCCGTACTCCTTGGGGAAGTAAATGCCCATCATGCCCAGCTTGGCCATCTTCTCCACGGTCTCCATGGGGAAGCGCTCCTCCTCGTCGATCTCCTCGGCCAAGGGCTTGACCTCGGTTTCGGCGAACTCGCGGTACATCTTGCGGACCATCTCTTGCTCTTTAGACAGGTGAAAATCCATTTTGCAGTCCTCCTAGTTTAAATTACTTGACACTATCGTGAGCGCCCCGGCCGTCCCCCCACCTCTCTCAGACTGGGGACGGAGGGGCAAAACGATACATAAGACGCGCCAAACCCTTCCGTCCATCTTTGTTAGATTTTTAACAAAGATAAGGCGAAAAAAGAGCAACACGGGCCGATCCCGGCGTTGCGGACTTATCAGGTCTGGCATTATGTAGTGTCTTAACCATTGAAATTATATCGGGTTTTCGAGTGTAAAGCAAGTGGGACAGCCCTGGCAATTTATACAGTTTTTTCTCTCGAAATTTGTGTAAAAAATAAAACTTCGTCGATACCGGCAAAAACCATTGGAGAACCTGCATAGAATTGCCATTCAGCGCGGGGGAAAGGGGGTGGACAGTGGGAAATGGCGTTCGTCATTTTTTCGGTGGGGTATTGACTGTAAAGGGCCTTGATAGTGTATACTCGCCTTAAATTCAAGAGAAAGAGGGGTTGATTATGACCATCAAGGAAGTGGAGGACCGCACCGGACTGGCCCGGGCCAATATCCGCTACTATGAGGATCAGGGCTTTTTCTCCGCCGCCCGGGGGGAGAACGGCTATCGGAACTATTCGGGGGAGAATGTGGAGACCCTGTTAAAGGTAAAGCTGTTCCGTCAGCTGGGCTTTTCCCTGGAGGACATCCGCGACCTTCAGCGGGGGGACCAGCGGCTGGAGACCGCCCTGCTCCGCCGGGAGGAGGGGCTGGACCGGGAACAGCTCGCCCTGGACCGGGCCGCCCGGCTGTGCCGGGAGCTGCGGGAGGAGAGGGCCGACTTCGCCACCCTGGACCCCCGGCGCTACTTGGACCGGCTGGAGCAGGAAAATCCCCCGGCAGCTTTCAAGGAGGACCGGTTCCCCAGAAGGCCTTTTCATCTTCGCCGGTACTGTGCCCGTATGCTGGACTGGCTGATCTGGATCACCCTGGCAAGCCTGGCGCTGACGGTAGGAGAGCGTCTGGGCGTCCCTTTGCCGGAGGACACCCACCTAACCGCCGCCTTCCTGTCCTTCGGGCTGATGGCCGTATCTGAGACGCTGCTGCTTCACTTCACCGGGGCCACCCTGGGGAAAAAGCTGCTGGGCATGAAGCTCCTGCATGAAGATGGTAGCTTCCTCACCCTGAGAGAGGCAGCCGGCCGCACCCTTCAGGTGATGATCTCGTTCGCGTTCTATATCCTGGCCGCGATGTACAGAGTATTAGGTGACTCGACGGCGGGATATGTTCATGGAATCAGTTTCTTTGTGGTATGGGCCTGGAGATTTGGAGATGAGGCCAGTTCGCTTCTGGACAAGTACTTCTATTTCTGGAAGCGGGACAATGAGCTCTATCTGGACGGCAGTACCCGGGACAAGTCCTTTTGGGATCGGGAGGAGACAAAACCCGGGGTGGTGGTGGCCGGTCTGCTGGCTGTGTTCTGCTTCTGGTTTACCTTCGCCCTGCCCTGCGGGCTTTGACAAAAAGAGCCCTTCCCGGAAAGGGGTGGCCGCTCCATTTCCACATAACAAATCCCGCCCCCGGAAGGGGCGGGATTCAAAATTCTGTTTATTTGCTGTAGTCGTAGAAGCCCTTGCCGGTCTTGCGGCCCAGCAGGCCGCCCCGGACCATCTTCCGCAGCAGCAGGGAGGCGCGGTACTTGGGGTCGCCGGTCTCATTGTACAGGGTATCCATAATGGCCAGGCAGACGTCCAGGCCCACCAGGTCGCCCAGGGCCAGGGGGCCCATGGGGTGGTTGGCGCCCAGTTTCATGGCGGTGTCGATGCCCTCGGCGGAAGCCACGCCGGTGTACAGCAGGTCGGCGGCCTCGTTGATCATGGGAATGAGAATCTTGTTGACCACGAAGCCGGGGGCCTCGGCCACCTCGACGGGCTCCTTGCCGATCCCCTTGGACAGGTTGAAGATGAAGTCGAAGGTCTCCTGGGAGGTGTTGGCGCCCCGGATGACCTCAACCAGCTTCATGTTGGGCACGGGGTTGAAGAAGTGCATGCCGATGACAGGGTGCTTCAGGCCCAGGGCCATCTCGGTGATGGACAGGGAGGATGTATTGGAGGCGAAGATGGTGCCCTCCTTGCACATGGCGTCCAGCTCGCCCAGCAGCTCCTTCTTGGTGACCATGTCCTCCTTGACGCACTCGATAATCAGGTCGGCGTCGGCAGCGGCGGACTTCTCCTCCACCAGCACGTTGGCCATCAGGGCGTCCTTGGCAGCCTGGTCCATCTTGCCCTTGTCCACCCGCTTCTGGAGGGACTTGTCCAGATTGTCCTTGTGCCGCTGGGCGGAGGCCACGCTGCTGGCGTACATCAGGGCGGTGTGGCCCTTGGCCGCAAAGACCTGGGCAATGCCGCTGCCCATGGTGCCGGCGCCGAAAATCGCTACTTTCATAACTGTTTCCTCCTATAAAGATGATTTCCCCCTTCCCGCCCGAACGGGCGGAGCGCGAAAAGAGGGATATTTTTGCCGGACCCTCCGGCGGAAATGGCCGGATACCCGGCCCCGCTCTCTTGGCTACCAGTATAACCGTTTTTTCCCGGAAAGGCAAGAGAAAAATCGTGCCCGAAATAAGAGGATTTCGCTTGACACATATCCGGCGGGATGTTAATATATTGTACTATAACAGCGCAGAGAACGGAAAAGTAGCGTCCCACCCAAAGGACAGAGAGGGCCCTTCACCGGCTGAAAGGGGGCCCGCGGCGGGAGGATGTGAAGTGCGTCCGGGAGCGCGGCGGGTAATGCCGCCCGGTTTGGCCCCGATAGCGGCCAGTTGAGTGAAACTAAGAGTGGAACCGCGAGATGATCGCCTCTTATGCCTTCGGGCGTAGGAGGTTTTTTGTTTCCACCCAAGGGGGTACAATATGTTCAAAGCCTTAAACGAAACCTTGGAGGCCTACCAGCGCCGGGACCCGGCGGCCCGGTCCAAACTGGAGATTTTCCTGCTGTACCAGGGGGTCCACGCCACCCTGTATCACCGGCTGGCCCACTGGCTGTACTGCCACAAGTGGAAGTTCCTGGCCCGGGTGATCTCCCAGTGGTCCCGGTTCTGGACTGGGATTGAGATTCACCCCGGGGCCAAGATCGGCCGCCGGTTCGTCATCGACCACGGCATGGGCATTGTCATCGGAGAGACCGCCGAGGTGGGGGACGACGTGCTCATCTACCACGGTGTCACCCTGGGGGGCACCGGCAAGGACCAGGGCAAGCGTCACCCCACCATTGGCAACAACGTGCTCATCTCCTGCGGGGCCAAGGTGCTGGGTCCCTTCAAGGTGGGGGACAACGCCCGCATCGCCGCCAACGCGGTGGTCCTCTCCGAGGTCCCGGAGAACGCCACTGCCGTGGGCATCCCCGCACAGATTGTCCGCATCGCAGGCCGGGCCACCCACTACGCCGACGACGTGGACCAGACTAGCGTCAACAACCCCACCCTGGAGAAGCTGGCCGCCATCTCTGCCCGGCTGGAGCTGGTGGAAAAGCTGCTGGATGAAAAATATCTGGAGCAAAAAGAGGGGAGGAAACCCAAACGCGCACCCCAACTATAACCGCCCCAGCTCCAGGCCAATGGAGATACCCGCGAGAAGGACAGCGCGTTCCTGGTTAATGTCGATTTTCAGCAGTTCTGCCTTTAATTCGTCTATCCAGTTCTCCGCTTCCGGGCCTAAGGTTTTTAGTTGGCTGGTCAGTTTGTCCGCCTCATACCAAGCAGCTCGAGTCTGTGCGGCAGTTTCTTTCTGAAAATGGGGGATAAGGTTTTCAGCGGCATATAGAGTAAGGGCATCTATCAGACTTTCCATAATATCTCTCCTATTTGTCTAATTCCGCACACACGTACGTCCTACAAGCATATTATATCCGCACATACGTACTTTGTCAAGGGGTGAATTTATTTTGTCTGTTTTTTCGGAGCGGTTATCCTTTTTGAGGAGGCAAAAGCATATTTCTCAGGAAGCCTTTTCAAAAGAAATTGGAATTTCAAATCGAGCTTATCAATATTACGAAACCGGGACGCGGGAACCAACACTTTCTGTTGCTGCCAAAATTGCTGATTTTTACGGTGTTTCCTTGGACTATTTGGCGGGACGATCAGAAGAAAAATAAAAAATGGAGGAAAAAGCCATGCAATTATACAACAGTGCCACCCACAAGAAGGAAGAATTTACCACCCACACCCCCGGCCATGTGGAGATGTACACCTGTGGACCCACGGTGTACCACTTCGCCCACATCGGCAATCTGCGGTCCTATATCATGGAGGACGTGCTGGAGAAGTTCCTGCGCTACGACGGCTACGACGTGAACCGGGTCATGAACATCACCGACGTGGGCCACCTCAGCTCCGACGCCGACACCGGCGAGGACAAGATGCTCAAGGGGGCCAAGCGGGAGCACAAAACCGTCATGGAGATTGCCCAGTACTACACCGACGCCTTCTTTGACGACTGCCGCAAGCTGAACATCAAGACCCCCGACGTGGTCCAGCCCGCCACCGGGCTCATTGACGAGTTCATCAAGCTGGTGGAGGGCCTGCTGGACAAGGGCTATGCCTACGTGGCCGGGGGCAATGTGTACTTCGACACCTCCAAACTGGAGCGGTACTATATTTTCAACTCCCACGACGAGGAGGACCTGGCGGTGGGCGTCCGGGAGGGCGTGGAGGAGGACGAGAACAAGCGGAACAAGAACGACTTCGTCCTCTGGTTTACCAAGTCCAAATTTGAGGACCAGGCCCTGAAATGGGACTCCCCCTGGGGGGTGGGCTACCCCGGCTGGCACATCGAGTGCTCCGGCATCTCCCTGAAGTACAACGGCGAATATCTGGACCTCCACTGCGGCGGCATTGACAACGCCTTCCCCCACCACACCAATGAGATTGCCCAGTCTGAGGCCTATATCGGACATTCCTGGTGTAAGCAGTGGTTCCATGTCCACCACCTGAACACAAACAGCGGCAAGATGTCCAAGTCCAAGGGGGAGTTCCTCACCGTCTCCCTGCTGGAGGAGAAGGGCTACGACCCCCTTGTCTACCGCTTCTTCTGTCTGCAAAGCCACTACCGCAAGGGGCTGGTGTTCTCCTGGGAGAATCTGGACAACGCCACGGTGGCCTTCCAGAAGCTGATTGCCAAAATCGCAGCCCTGGACCCGGCTGACGGCCCCGTTGACGAAGGGGTCGCGGCGGAGTACAAGGAAAAATTCCGCAGTCAGGTGGGCAACGACCTGAACACCGCCCTGGGCGTCACCGCCCTGTACGACGCCCTCAAGGCTAAGACCAACGGCGCCACCCGGCTGGCCATTCTGGACAGCTTCGACCAGGTGCTCTCCCTGTCCCTGCTGGACAAGGCCGCAGCCGTCCGGGAGGAGCAGAAGAAGCAGAAGACCGCCTCCCAGGGCGGCTATACCATCACCGGCGAGGGCGACCCCGCTGTGGACGCCCAGGTCATGGCCCGGTTTGAGGCCAAGAAGGCCAAGAACTTTGCCGAGGCCGACCGCATCCGGGATGAACTCAAGGCCCAGGGCATCGAGGTTACCGACGTGCCCGGCGGGGCGAGCTGGAAAAGGGTGTAAAAACGCGGACCGTTGCCGAAACTGGGTAACGGTCCGCTAACGCCTCATTTCTCCAGCGGGATGGTAAACACCGGGCAGCCCTCCGCCGCCGGGGAGGCGGCGCACTGGGGAAGGCTTACCTCCACCCCCTCCCCGGTGAGGCACCAGCCCCGGAGGAGACGGGCCTTTTTGGCCTTCCGGGGCCAGTCGCCGTCCAGAAAGCAGTCCCCCGCCTGGCGGCGCTCCTCCCCCTGGCGCAGGATGGCCTGCCACAGGCGGTTTTTCCAGCCCTTCTCCCCCTGAAACAGGGAGCCCAGGGGCTTGGGCGCCCCCTCCCGGAGCCTCCACACGTCCCCCCACCGCACCCGGGCGGGGCGGCTGTCCCCCCGGACCTCGGCGCCGAAAAACCGCAGACTGAGGACCCCGTCCTGAAGGAGAACTGTCTCCCCCCTCATCTCCCCCGACCAGGGGGTGAAGGGCCGGGCCGCCTCCCGGCGGGCGGCCAGCTCCAGACAGGCGGCCCAGTAGACCTCCCGCTCCCACCGTTGCCGCCACTGGCCGGCCAGCCGGGCATAGTACCGGCTGATCCACCGTCCGCCCAAGCCGCCGTCCTCAATCCGGGGCCAGGACAGGGTGTATTTCAGCACCGGCTCCCCCTGCAGGGTCAATGTCTCCGCTGTCTCCTCCCAGATCACCCGGGCCTGTCTGGCTTCACCCACAGCGCTCCCCTCCCTCCTCGTTTTCCCATCCTATGCCCGGGCCGGGCGGTGTGTGTATCTTTGCCGATTGTGGGTATTTTTCCCATATTCTTTGCTTTTTTAAGTTTACTTTTCTACGTCAGTGTGTTAAAATAGAGAAAAATACAGGAGAGGCAGGTACGCCACATGTCAAAATTTTTGGACAAGCAGAGCAGCGACGCCCTGTATCGGGCCATCGTCAACATCCAGAACGAGGAGGAGTGCCGCAAGTTTTTAGAGGACCTGTGCACCGTCTCCGAGCTGAAGGCCATGCAGCAGCGGATGGACGTGGCCCTGCTGCTGGACCAGGGGCTGATCTACAGCGAGATTCTGGAGAAGACCGGGGCCTCCAGCGCCACCATCAGCCGGGTAAACCGTTGTCTCCACTACGGGGCGGGGGGATATAAGATCATCGTCCCCCGGCTGAAGGCGGAGCAGGAATGAGCAGCTACGACTTTCTAGCCGGCTGCTATGACCGCCTGACCTACGACGTGGACTACTCCGCCTGGGCCGACTACATCGAAAAGCACTTCGCCAAAGCCCCTCTGCCGGGCAGGACTGTGCTGGACCTGGCCTGCGGCACCGGCTCCCTCACCCGGGAGCTGGCCCTGCGGGGCTACGAGATGATCGGCGCGGACCAGTCCCCGGAGATGCTGGCCGAGGCGGCGGAAAAAAACCGGGGCGCCGCCCCCATCGAGCCCATTTTCCTGTGCCAGAGCATGGAGAAGCTGGACCTCTACGGCACCATCGACGCCTGCGTGTGCTGCCTGGACAGCGTCAACTACGTCACCGACCCCAAAAAGCTGGCCCGGGCCTTCCAGCGGGTCCACCTGTTCCTCATGCCCGGGGGGCTGTTTCTCTTTGACGTCAACACCCCGGAGAAGCTGGCGGGGCTGGACGGCCAGGTCTTCCTGGACGAGACCGAGGACGCCTACTGCGTGTGGCGGGCGGAGTTCTCCCGGCGCATCTGCACCTACTTTATGGACATCTTCCGTCTGGACCCCTCCACCGGCCAGTGGGACCGGGGGGAGGAGCTCCACCGGGAGCGGGCCTACACCGTGGAGGAGTTGACCACCCTGCTGGAGGGGGCCGGCTTTGTGGATGTACAAACCTGGGGAGAGCGGAAGCTGCGTCCCCCCAGACCGGGGGAGCAGCGCATCTTTTTTACCGCGAGAAAGGACACATAACCTATGACCAACGAAATTGTCAGAGCTATTACTGGCGACGGCCTGGTAAAAGCCGCCGCCATCACCGGCCGGGACATTGTAGAGCGGGCCCGGAACATCCACAAGCTCCTGCCCACAGCCACTGCCGCCCTGGGCCGCACCCTGCTGGGGGCCTCCCTGCTGGGGGACATGCTCAAGGAGGAGAAGGGGGCCCTCACCCTCCAGATCAAGGGGGGCGGGCCGCTGGGCACCATTCTGGCCGTCTCTGACCACGAGGGCAACGTGCGGGGCTATGTCCAGAACCCCCAGGTGGAGCTGATGGAGCAGCGCCCCGGCAAGCTGGATGTGGGCCGGGCGGTGGGCACCGACGGCACCCTCACCGTCATCAAGGACATCGGCCTGAAGGAGCCCTATGTGGGGTCCATCGGCCTGTTCTCCGGGGAGATTGCCGACGACCTGGCCATGTACTTTGTGGAGAGCGAGCAGATTCCCACCGCCTGCGCCCTGGGGGTGCTGGTGGGGCTGGACCAGAGCGTCACCGCCGCCGGGGGCTATCTCATCCAGCTGCTGCCCGGGGCCAGCGAGGACATGATTGAGAAGATCGAGGCGGGGGTCCGGGGCATGGGCCCGGTGAGCTCCGCCCTGGCCGGCGGTCTGGACGGAGAGGGCCTGCTGCGGGCCGTTCTAAAGGACTTCGACCTGGATATTCTGGAGCGGCACCCGGTGGAATACCGCTGCTACTGCTCCCGGGAGCGGGTGAGCCGGGCCCTGATCAGCATGGGGAAAAAGGACCTGACCGAGCTCATTGCGGAGCAGGGCCAGGCCGAGCTGACCTGCCAGTTCTGCGATGAGGTATACCATTTCTCCCAGGAGGAGCTGGAGACCCTTCTGGCGGAGATGTAGGTGCGGATATTATCCGCCCGAACAACAACCAGCGTTATAACAGCAAAAAAGCGGTGTGTTCCAAATCGCATGGAACACACCGCTTCTATATCTCAGCTGCTCTCCTTCTCCGCCAGAACCCAGGGGACCACCACAGACTGACAGGTCTCCCCCCGGAGCTGACGCAGCATCAAATCGGCGGCCAGTTCGCCCAGATTCTGCGTCCCATGGGAGAGGGAGGTAATCCGCACCGGGGCCAGCTCGCTGTACTGGCTGTTGTCAAAGCTCACCACCGCCATCTCCTGCGGAATACGGACGCCCCGTTTTTTCAGGTGGGAAACGATTCGGATTGCCACCTCGTCGTTATAACACACGATGGCGGAGCAGCCTCCGAAGCCGTCCAGGGTGGCGTTCAAAAAGGATTCCGACAGAAAGGACTCCCGCATCTCCGTGTTATACCAGCAGATCTGCCTGTCCTCCAGGGCAAGGCCCAGGTCGCGCAGGGCCTCGATATAGCCGGCGTAGCGCAGGGTGCCCTGCACATCGTCATTCTTAAAGATGCCGGCGATGTTCTGGTGTCCCTTTTGGTGCAGATACTCCACCAGCATCCGCCCGCCGCCATAGTTGTCCGCCAGGACAGACGGGGTGCCGGAGAGCTCCGGATAGGTGCCGTTGATAAACACCAGCCGGATGCCCTGGTCGATCAGTTTCTGGTACAGGTCCAGATTGGGATTGGGCAGGGCCGTCTTGCTCCCCTCGATCAGAACGCCGTCCAGGCCCTTTATTGTCAACAGGGTCTGAAGTATCTTGCGCTCCGCCGAAACCTGGTTTTGCGTGGCAAAGAGCAGAGGGGCGCTGCTGTTTGCGGTGAGCACCGTCTCCATCCCCCGCAAAATCCCGGGGAAAATATAGTCGTTGATATAGGTCGTGACCACCGCCACCGTACAGTTCAGCAGCCCTCCCGGTTCGGTGCGCTCCCGCAGGTGGGAGCCGCTACCCTGCCTGCGGGTAATCAACCCCTCGTCCTCCAGCACAGACAGGGCCCGGCGGACGGTCTGCCGGCTGATCTGGAACCGCTGACAGAGCAGATGCTCTGTTGGGAGCAGCTGCTTGCTGCTGTATACGCCAGTTTCAATTTCCTGCCGCAGAGAGTCGGCAATGGACTGGTATTTAGGAGCCATAGGCCGGCCTCCTTTATGGTTTTTGCGGGCGGCCACAGGCCGCCCCTACAGGAAAAGCTGCGGCAGGGACACGCCCTTCTGTGCTCCGCCCGTTCAGTTCTGTCCGTAGTAGGCCCCGGGGCCGTGCTTGCGGAAATAGTGCTTGTCCTGATAACGCTGGGGGGCGGGTCCGGCGGCAGCACGGACCTGGCGGGTGAGGATGGCCATTTTGGCCACCTCCTCCAGCACCACCGCGTGGTACACCGCCTGCGCGGCGTCCTTGCCCCAGGTGAAGGGGCCGTGGCTGGCACAGATCACAGCGGGGACGGCGGTGGGCTCGATGCACCGCTCCCGGAAGGTCTCCACCACGATTTTGCCGGTGTTTTTCTCATAGTCCTCCTCCAGCTCCCCCTGGGTCAGATGCCGGACGCAGGGGATGGAGCCGTAGAAGTAGTCGGCGTGGGTGGTGCCGAAGCAGGGGATGTCCTCCCCCGCCTGGGCCCAGGCCACGGCGTAAGGGCTGTGGGTGTGGACGATGCCCCCCACCCCCGGGAAGGCCCGGTACAGCTCCAGGTGGGTCTTGGTGTCGCTGGAGGGCTTCCATTTGCCCTCCACCACCTCGCCGGTCTCCAGGCTGACCACCACCATGTCGTCGGCGGTCATGCCCTCGTACTCCACACCGGAGGGCTTGATGATCACAACGCCCTTCTCCCGGTCCACGGCGGACACGTTGCCCCAGGTGAAGGTGACCAGGCCGTATTGGGGCAGGAGGAGGTTGGCCTCCAAAACTTCTTGCTTGAGTGTTTCTAACATAGTTGCACCTCTTTCCGATACGCTTCATAAGGCCCCTTTTGAAAGGGGCTGTCAGCCGCAGGCTGACTGAGGATTGCGTTTTGCGGAGCAAAACATACGAAGTAAACAAAGTTTCCGCCCACCCGTAGGGCGCGACGACCCCGGCGCGCCGCTCTCCGCCGCCACAGCGGAACAGAGCGGGCCGCCGGGTCGTCGGCCCCTACAGGATTTACTTCAGCTTCCAGGCCAGATCGGACAGAAACAGGTCGTGCTCCAGGGACTCCACGGTGGTGTCCTTGCCGATGTGGACAAACTCGATGTCCAGCATGGTACACCAGTCCTTCATCTGCTCGGCGGTAACATCGTAGCTGAGGACGGTGTGGTGGGCTCCGCCGGCGGTGATCCAGCACTCCACCCCGGTGGTGAGGGAGGGCTCAGCCTGCCACATCACCCGGGCCACGGGCAGGTTGGGCATGGGCAGGATGGGCTTGACGCAGTGGATGTCCTGGCAGATCAGCCGCAGACGGCCCCCCATGTCAATGAGGCTGACCACAATGGCGTCCCCCTCCTTGCCCTCAAAGACCAGGCGGGCGGGGTCCTTCTCGTTCATGCCTATCCCTAAGTGGTGGGTCTCGATACGGGGCTTCCCGGCGGCGCAGCAGGGGCAGACCTCCAGCATGTGGGCCCCCAGGGAGTACTCCGCCCCCTCAGCCAGGTTATAGGTGTAGTCCTCCATGAACAGGGAACAGCCGTTGCCCCCCTCGCCCATGGCCTTGAGGATGGCGGTCATGGCGGCCACCTTCCAGTCCCCCTCGCCGCCGTAGCCGTAGCCCTGAGCCATCAGGTGCTGGCTGGCCAGGCCGGGCAGCTGTTCCATGCCATACAGGTCTTGGAAGGTGTTGGAGAAGGCCATGCAGCCCTCGGCGTCCAGCATCTTCTTCATGGCGATTTCTTCCCGGGCCTGATAGCGGATATGGTCCAGCTTATCGGTGGCGATGTCGTACTCAGCCTTGTAGGTCTCCATCAGGGCGTCGATCTCGGCGTCGGTGACGGCGTCCATCACCTTCACCAGGTCGCCCACCGCCCAGGTGTTCACCTGCCAGCCCAGCTTGGTCTGCACCTCTACCTTGTCGCCCTCGGTAACGGCCACTTCTCTCATATTATCACCAAAGCGCATTACTTTCAAGCCCTTGGATACGGCCACGCCCACGGCGGCCTTCATCCAGCTGCCGATGCGCTCCCGAACGGCCTCGTCCTGCCAATGGCCGGCAATGACCTTTCGGGGGGCCCGGAGCCGGGCTCCCAGGAAGCCGTGTTCCCGGTCGCCGTGGGCGGCCTGGTTCAGGTTCATGAAGTCCATGTCGATCTCCTCGTTGGGGATCTCCCGGTTGTACTGGGTGGCGAAGTGGCACCAGGGCTTTTGCAGGCTGGTCAGGCCGTTGATCCACATTTTGCTGGGGGAGAAGGTGTGGCACCAGGTGATGATACCGGCGCAGCTGTCGTCAAAGTTGGCCTGCTTCACCACGTCGGCAATCTCCTGGTTGGTCTTGGCCGTCACCTTGTAGAGCAGGGGAAAGGGCAGGGCCTTGCTCAGCTCCCCGGCCATCTCCCGGGCCCGCTGGTCTACCGTCTCCAGCACCTCGGGGCCGTACAGGAATTGACTGCCTACCACGAACCAAAAGGAATATTTGTTCATTGGATGTTCCTCCTCATATTTTTGGAATCTGAGAGAGCGGGCCGCCGGGTCGTCGGCCCCTACACAATACCCTGTAGGGCGCGACGACCCCGGCGCGCCGCCCCTAAGATTAGGAACCGGCCCGGCGGGCAGATCATATCCGCCCCTACAGGCGCCGTTTTACAAAACAGATACCGCCGTCTTCTCCACCTCCAGCAGGACCTTATACCGCTGGATATAGGCGTTGAAGCCCTCCACACAGGCGGGGTCGGGCTGGATGGTGGAGCCGGACGCCCCGGCGAAGACCCTGCCCGACAGGAAGTCCTCCAATCGCTCCCCGTTCTCCCTATTCAGCAGGAAGGAGGCCAGCAGGGCCATACCGTAGGGGCCGCCCTCCCCGGCGGTCTCCATGCAGGTGACGGGGGCGTTGCAGGCGGCGGCCATGTAGCTCTGGCCCACCACAGGGGTCTTGAACAGGCCGCCGTGGCCGGTAAGGGAGTCGATGGCCACCTGCTCTGCCGCCAGAATATCCATACCCAGCTTCAGGGTGGACATGGTGGCGTAGAGCTGGGCCCGGAAGAAGTTGGCCAGGGTGAATTTACTCTCCGGGGTGCGGGCGACTAACGGCCGGCCGGCATCCATGTGGGTGACCCCCTCCCCCGCCAGGTAGTTGCACACCAGCACTCCGCCGCAGTCGGGGCCGCCCTCCAGGCTTTTCTGGTAGAGCCGGGTGTACAGCTCGCCGGTGTCGGGTTCCGCCCCAAAGAGGCGGGCGGCCTCCCCCAGGACGCCCACCCAGGCGTTGGTGTCGTTGGTGCAGTTGTTGCAGTGGACCATGGCCACCGGGGCTCCGGTGGGGGTCGTCACTAAGTCGATTTCCTCGTAGACCTTCTCCAGGGGCTTTTCCAGTACCACCATGGAGAAGATGGAGGTGCCGGCGGACACGTTGCCCGTCCGTGGGGCCACGGCGTTGGTGGCCGTCATGCCGGTGCCGGCGTCCCCCTCCGCCGGGGCGAAGGGGATGCCGGGGGGAAGCAGATTGTCCAGCAGGGCGGAGCCCTCCCGGGTAAGAATCCCCGCGTCCTGGCCGGCCACCAGCACCCTGGGCAGCAGGTCCCGCAGCTTCCAGGGGAGCTGCTCCACCGCCGGGAGGTGGTCAAACTTCTCCACCATAGCCTGGTCGTAGTCCAGGGCGGCGCTGTCGATGGGGAACATGCCGCTGGCCTCACCGATGCCGATGGCGTTCACGCCGGTGAGCCTGTAGTGGATATAGCCCGCCAGCGTGGTCAGGTGGGCGATTTGGGGAACATGGTCCTCCCCGTTGAGCACCGCCTGATACAGGTGGGCGATGGACCAACGCTGGGGCACGTTAAAGCCGAACAGCCCGGTCAGCTCCGCGGCGGCGGGGCCGGTGATGGTGTTCTGCCAGGTGCGGAAGGGGGCCAGCAGGTTCCAGTCCTTGTCGAAGGCCAGGTAGCCGTGCATCATGGCGGACACCCCGGCGGCGGCAATGCCATCCCGGTTTTCCACCTGGGACAGGGCGGCCTTCAGGCCGGTCCACACCTCCTCCAGGGGATAAGTCCACACGCCGTTTTCGTAGCGGGAGGCCCAGGTGTAGTCCCCGGAGGAGACGGGTTTAAACCCCTCGTCAATGGTGACGGCCTTGATGCGGGTGGAGCCCAGTTCAATGCCTAAACAGGTGTTCATAACAGTCCCCTCCTTATTTCTTGTTCTTGCGCAGCAGAACGATGCTCTGAATCACCAGGAACAGGCAGAGCATGGCGGCCACGGTGATGTTGGACCACCAGGCCTCGTCAAAGCCCAGGGAGGAGACGATGCGTTTGATGGTGTTCAGGCTGAGCACGCCGAAGAAGGTGCCCGCCACATTGCCCACGCCGCCGGTGAGCAGGGTGCCGCCGATAATGGAGGAGGCGATGGCGTTCATCTCGTCCCCCGCGCCGTTGGCCACGTCGCCGCTGCCCACGTGGAGGAAGTAGAGGATGCCGCCCAGGCCGGCCAGCAGGGAGCAGAGCACGTGGGCCAGGAATTTGGTCCGGCGCACGTTGATGCCCAGCATGCTGGCGCTCTGGTTGTTGCCGCCCACGGCGTAGAAGGCGCGGCCCAGTTTGGTCCAGCGCAGCAGGCAGAACAGCAGAACCACCACCAGCAGGGCGATTACCACCCCCACCTCCACATAGGCAGGGACATAGACGCCCAATTTATTAGGGGCGCCCAGGCCGGGCACGGTGATGCGGGTATCCTTCACCGCCAGGAAAGCCTCGTTGGTGACCCGGATGGGCTCCTTGCTGACGATGGTGGTCATACCCTTGGCGAAGAACATCCCCGCCAGGGAGATAATGAAGGGCTGGATGCCCAGATGGGCCACCAGGAAACCCTGGACCACGCCAAAGGCCAGGCCGATGCCCAGGCCGATAAGAATTACGGTGAACACATTGCCGCCCTGCTGCTCCAGGTTCACCGCGCTGGTCATACACACCAGACAGGTGACGGCGCCCACGCTGATGTCGATGCCGCCAGTAATCATAACGATGCTCATGCCGCAGGACAGCACAATGAGGGATGCGTTGTTGTTCAGAATGTTAAGGAAGTTCTGGGGCTTGGTGAAGCTGCCGCCCAGGAAGACGACGGCGGCCAGATACAGGACGAAAAACACCACGATGGTGATGGTGAGCAGCAGGTTGGTGTCGCTCATTGCCACCCGTTCCTTCAGCCGCCCCTGCTTGTCAACTGCAATTCCTTTCGGCATGTCAGGACACCTCCTTTACCGCCTTGGCGGGCACTTTCTTCATGCTTGCCAGCTTCTCCCGCACCACCGGGGCGCTGAGCACCACCAACAGGATGACCACCACCGCCTTGTAGGCGGGCAGCGCCGTGGAGGGGACCTCATACTTATAGAGGGTGGTGGTAAGGAACTGGATCACATAGGCCCCCAGGATGGAGCCGTAGATGTTGAACTTGCCGCCGGACAGGGCGTTGCCCCCCAGGGCCACCGCCAGAATGGCATCCATCTCGATGTTCTCCGCGTTGCGGGAGTAGTTGATGGAGCCGCTGCGGCTGATCCGGATGTAGCCGGCCACCGCCACGCACACGCCCAGAATCACATAGGTAAGCAGCTTAATCATCCTGGGATTCAGACCGTTAAGGCGGGAGGAATTGGGGTTGATGCCCACCGACTGGGTATACAGCCCCAGGTTGGTGAATTTCAGCACCAGCCAGAACACCGCAATCATCAGGATGGTGATGAAGACGGGGGTGGGCACAGGGATGCCGGGGAGGAAGGTTCCGGCATACTTAAAGGCCACATCGTTGATGATGGGCAGCTGGTTGTTGTTGATCCAGGCGGCGATGGACCGCCCGGCGGTGTACATAATCAGGGTGGCTACCATGGGCTGGATATTGAAGCAGGCCACCAGGGCGCCGTTGAAGGCGCCAAAGCACATGCTTACCACAATGCCGATGAAGACCGCCAGGAACAGATTCATCTGCATGGTGTCAGCGTTGACCTGGCCGCCGCACACCAGGCGCAGAATAACGCTGCCGGCGATGGTCATGGTAGCGCCCACGCTGATGTCCTGTCCGCCGGAGGAGGCGGTCACCAGGGTCATGCCGATGGCCAGAATCACAAGCTCAGAGGCGTTGTCCAGCACGGAAATGATGTTGCCGCTGAGTACCGGGTTGCCCAGGCTGTTCTCCTTCATGGTGACCATAAAGAAGGACGGATCGGCAATCAGGTTGAACAGCACCAGCAGGGCCAGCGCCGCCACGGGGATAAACAACTGCTGCCGGGTCAGCCGCTTAAACAGGCTCTCGTCAGGCCGCTTCACCTTGGTCTCGGGGTTTTTCACGGGGGTCGTCATGCCTCATCACCTCCTGCAATCGTCGCCATGATTTTAGTCTGGGTCAGGTCGTCTCCGTTGAGCTCGCCCACGGCCTTCCGGTCCCGCATAACAATGAGCCGGGAGCAGGTGCGCAGCATCTCATCAATCTCCGAGGAGATGAAGGTGACGCTCTTGCCCTCCGCCGCCAGCTTGAGCACCAGCTTCTGAATCTCGATCTTGGTGCCGATGTCGATGCCCCGGGTGGGCTCGTCCAGAATCAGGTACTTGGGGTCGGTGAGCAGCCACCGGGCCAGGATGCACTTCTGCTGGTTGCCGCCGGACAAGGACTTGATGGGGGTGTCCGCCGAGGCGGTTTTAATCTCCAGCAGCTTGATATACTCGTCGGCGAAGGCCTCCGCCTGGGCGCGGGAGAAGGGCCGGAAGAAGCCCTTCATCACCTGGAGGGCCAGAATGATGTTCTCCCGGACCGACAGGTCGCCCACGATGCCGTCCCCCTTCCGGTCCTCAGGCAGGTAGCCGATGCCGCACTTCATGGCGTCCAGGGGCTTCTTAATCCGGACGGACTGGCCGTCCATCTTCACGCTGCCGCCGGTGACGTGGTCGGCGCCGAAGATGGCCCGGACACACTCGCTGCGCCCCGAGCCCAGCAGGCCGGTAAAGCCGTTGACCTCCCCTTTGCGGATGGAGAAGTCGAAGGGCTTGATGCCCGCGCTGCTGCACAGGCCCTCCGCCTCCAGCACGGGGCTGCCCTCCAGGCTGACCGCCCCGCCGTCCGACTCGCCCTTGATGTCGGCCATGTCGTCCAGCTCCTTGCCCAGCATCTTGCTGACCAGCTGGACCCGCGGCAGGTCCTCGATGACGTACTCCCCCACCAGCTGGCCATCCCGGAGGACGGTAATCCGGTCGCAGACCTCGTAGACCTGCTCCAGGAAGTGGGTGACGAAGATGATGCCCACCCCTTTGGCCTTCAGGTCCCGCATCAGGCCAAAGAGCTTCACCACCTCCTGCTCGTCCAGGGAGGAGGTGGGCTCATCCAGAATGAGCACCTTACACTCCATATCCACCGCCCGGGCGATGGCCACCATCTGCTGCACAGCGATGGAGCAGGAGCCCAGCTGCTGGTTGGGGCTGGCAGGGATGCCCAGGGATTGCAGAATTTTTCCCGCGCCGCCGTTCATGGCTTTCCAGTTGGTCATGGCCCCCTTGGTTCGGCCGATGTACATATTCTCCGCCACCGTCAGGTTGGGACACAGGGTGATCTCCTGGTAGACGGTGCTGATGCCCGCGTTCTGGGCGTCCTGAGGGGAGCGGATAACGGCAGCGCCGTCGATTCCCGAGATGTGGACCTCGCCCCCGTCCTTGGGGTACACGCCGGTGAGCACCTTAATCAGCGTGGACTTGCCCGCGCCGTTCTCCCCCATCAGGGCGTGGATCTCGCCCTCCCGCAGGGTGAAATCCACATCCTGAAGGGCACGCACACCTGGAAAGTACTTGCAGATGCCGCGCATTTCCAATACCGCGCCTTCCTGCATAGGGATACGCCTCCATTCTTTAAAAATGTACACGCGGCGCGGCAGACATGCCGCGCCGCGTGTCGGGTCACGTGATACTGTTCGCTATGTATGCCCCTAATCAGGTGCCGTAGGTGTCCACGTCGGCCTGAGTGAGGGTGTCGCAGTCGAAGCCCTGCTCAGGGGTGTAGATGATCTTCTGAGCGGGAGCTTTGCCGGCCATCAGGTCCTTGATGATGCCGTCCACGGTGTCAGCCTGCAGGGGGTTGCACAGGCCCATGTAGTTCCAGCTGCCCTCCAGCACGGCCTCAAAGGCCCACTTGTCGCTGTCAAAGCCCATGACAATCACGTCGCCGCCCTTGCCGTGGGTGATGCCGGCGGCATCCAGAGCGGCCACAGCGCCCCGGGCCATGCCGTTGTTCTCGGCATAGATTACGTTGAAGGGCTTGCCGGAGTCGATCACGGACTGGGTGATGGTGCGGGCGGTGGACTCGTCCCAGTCGGCGGTCTGCTGGGTGACGTAGTTCCAGCTGGCCTCGGCGGCCACCTTCTCGTCCAGAGCGCCGGTACGGCCCAGCTGGGCATCAGAGCCCATGTGGCCCTGGATGTGGATGATGTTGTACTCGTCCAGACCCTGGGCGGCCAGCCAGTCCACGGCGGTCTTGCCCTCGGCGGGCATGTCGGACACCACAGCGGCGGCATACATGCTCTCGTCGGCCTCCAGCATGCGGTCAAAGAGAATCACCTGGGTGCCGGCGGCCTGAGCGTCCTGAAGGACGGTGTCCCAGCCGGTGGTGGAAGCGGGGGACAGGAGCAGGAAGTCCACCTCGTCCTGAATCATCTGCTGAGCGGTGGCAATCTGCTGGGCCGCGTCGTTGTTGTTGTAGAAGGTGGCCTTATAGCCGTTCTCCTCGGTGAAGGTGGCCCGCATGGCCGCGTCGTTGGCGGTGCGGTAGCCGGACTCGTTGGGGTCGTTGTTGATGACGCCCACGGTGATGGGCTCGCCGCTGGAAACGGGAGTGCTGGAGGACGCGCCGCTGGAGGAGGCACCGCCGGTGGGGGGAGTGCTGGAGGCGCTGCCGCCGGCGGGAGCTTTCTCGCCGCCGCCGCAGGCGACCAGGGACAGGGACATCGCTGCTGCCAGAGCAATGCTAAGAATCTTTTTCATTTTAGTTCCTCACTTTCTAAAATTTGCGCTCAGGGTTTGAAGCTGGTATCAGTATAGCATTTGTATACCCCTTCGCCAATAATTTGTATTTTATTTTTTGATTTTCCCGGAATTAAACAATACAAATTCTCCATTATATCCCCTCTTATATGAGTACAAATCACAGCTTTTTAGAAGAAAAGCTGTGATTTACTGTAAAACAGTAAATCACACCTACTTTTTCCCCTCATTTTTTTGCGGGAAAGCATTGAAAACCTGTCCAAAAGGCAGGTCAATTTGCATAAATTCCTGTAGAGTTCTCACGCTTTTTCGACAGGCTGAATAGGTCGCCAAACTTGCCCCCAATTTTTCCCGGGTCCCTCTGTGCAAAAAAACAGGGGACAAAAGGGCCGCCCGCCCCTCCTCTGTCCGCGCCGGTGTGGAAAATACAGACAAATTATCGCTTGCTGTACAAATTCCGGGACCTTTCGGCCGGTTTCCCACCGGCCCGCCAGCACTTGTGGATTGCAGAAGCAGCTTTTCTGTATTCTTCCTTCTCAGTCCAAAAAAGGCCTTGACAAATATCCGAAATCGGACTAGACTGTTGCAAGTCCGGTTTCGGATATTCTTTTTCAGGAGGCCCTGCCATGGAAGATCTGACCTTTCAGCAGTTTATCACCGAAGTAAACCGCACCTATAAGGAGGAAGATGACTTTTACCGGCGTCTGGCCCGGCGCTCCGGACTGTCCGACGCTGCCTTCTGGGTCCTGTATTCCATTGAGACCGCCCCGGGTCCAGTCACCCAGACCGACATCGGCAACACGCTGATGCTCAGCAAGCAGACCATCAACTCCGCCCTGAAACAGCTGGAGCATTCCGGCCACATCTGCCTCACCGATGGGCCGGGGCGGAAAAAATATCTCCAGCTCACCCAGCAGGGCCGGGCTCTGTCGGACCGGGCCATCCGCCCTACGCTGGAGGTGGAGCGAGGGGCTTTCCTCGGCCTGGCCGAGGAGGAACGGGCCAGCCTGCTGGCCCTGGAGCGCAAATACCTGTCCCTGCTGCTCCAAAAATCGGAGCAAATTTTCAACACACCCCAGGAGGAATAATTTTTTATGCAAATCAAGCTTTCTGACCACTTCACATACAGCAAACTGCTTCGCTTCACCTTGCCATCTATTATTATGATGATCTTCACCTCGGTGTACAGCGTGGTGGACGGCCTGTTTGTCTCCAATCTGGTGGGGCAAAACGCCCTGTCGGCGGTGAATATCGTATTTCCGGTGTCCATGATCCTGTCCGCCGCCGGCTTTATGCTGGGCTCCGGCGGCAGCGCCGTGGTGGCCCGCACCATGGGCGAGGGCAAGCCCGAGCTGGCCAACCGGTATTTTTCCATGATCGTCCTGGTGGTACTGGCACTGGGCACGGCCTTCTCGGTGGGCGGCGCGCTGTTCATCGAACCCATCGCCCGGCTGGCCGGGGCCAGCGACCTGCTCATGGACGACTGCGTGGCCTACGGCCGGGTCCTGCTGGGCGGGAGCGCGGTGTTTATGCTCCAGGTGGCCTTTCAGGTCTTCTTTGTCACCGCCGAGCTGCCCAAAACGGGGCTGTTCTTCTCCCTGGCCGCCGGGGCCACCAACATTGTGATGGACTATGTCCTTATCAAGCCGCTGAACATGGGCATCGCCGGGGCGGCCTGGGGGACGGTGCTCAGCTACGCCGTGGGCGGCCTGCTGCCCCTGCTCTACTTCCTCAGGCCCCCCAGAGGGGCACTGCGGCTGTGCCCCACCCGGCTGTATTGGCGGGAGCTGAAAAACGCCTGCGCCAATGGCTCCTCCGAGCTCATGAGCAACCTGTCCGCCTCGGTGGTGAGTATCCTGTTTAACCTCCAGCTCATGCACATCATCGGGGAGCAAGGGGTGGCGGCCTACTCGGTGATGATGTATGTGGACTTCGCCTTTGCGGCGGTGTTTTTAGGCTTTTCCATGGGCAATGGGCCTATTGTCAGCTTCCACTTCGGGGCGGACAACCGGGACGAGCTGAAAAACGTCTTCCGCAAGAGTATCACTGTGATTGTGCTGGCCTCCCTGGCCATGGTAGCCCTGTCTGAGCTGCTGGCCCGGCCCCTGTCCGCCGCCTTTGTGGGCTACAGCCCCGAGCTGCTGGAGTTGACGGTCCACGGTTTCCGCATCTTCGCCCTGAGCTACCTGTTTGTGGGCTTCGGCATCTACGGCTCCGCCTTCTTCACCGCCCTGTGCAACGGGCCGGTGTCCGCCCTGATTTCCTTCCTGCGCACCTTCCTGTTCCGGGGCGGGCTGGTGCTCCTCCTCCCCCTAGTGCTGGACCTGGACGGCATCTGGCTGGCCGTCGTAGTCGCCGACGGCCTGGGGGCCGCCGTGGCCCTAGGGCTTATCTGGCGGTATCGGAAGCGGTATCACTACCTTTAAAATCCCCTCTCTGAGAAACTTTCTGCACCTTACCCCCGGACAGGCGCATCCTGGGGGTAAGGCGCTTGCTATTTCCCCCGGCTTCTGATACGCTTACACTGTCCCGGGACAGGAGGTAACACAATGAAAATTACAGTGGAACACATGGACCTCCCGGAGAACGAGGTGATTCTGCGCTGTCCGGCGCTGGACGAGGAGATGCTGGGGGTACTGTCCTTGCTGCGCTCCGGCCTTCAGCGGCTGTGCGTGTGGGACGACAACCGGCGTACCACCCTCCTCACCCCCGACGAGGTGGTCTATTGCGAGACGGTGGACGACCGGGTCTTTGTCTACACTGGCCAGGCCATGTACCAGACCGCCCTGGGCCTGGGGGAGCTGGAGAGCCGGTACAGCGGCCTGGGCTTCTTCCGGGCAGGCAAGTCGGCGGTGGTCAACCTCCACCAAATTCGCAGTCTGGTCAGCCAGGGGGCCGGGCGCATCCAAGCCACCCTGGCCACAGGCGAGAAGCTGATGGTGTCCCGCCGCTACGCGCCTCTGCTTCGGGAACGGCTGGGACTGTGAGAAAGGAGCGTAAATATGGAGCAATTCAACCGATTCTACCTCTGGGGCGTCGAGACCAAGTACCACATGGGCCTGTATTTCTCCGCCGCCGTCTCTTTCAAGGGCCTCGTCAGCGTCCTGATGGGAGGATGGACTGTAGAAATTCTCACCCTGCTGGAGATGCTGCTGGCCTGCTTTGCCTTTGCCTGCCTGGAATCCGCCATCTTCCCCCATGGAAAGGAGTGGCCGAAGGAGGGACAGGGCAAGCGCGTCCTCCTCTGGGCCGCCCTGGCCAACCTGATTTTCGCCGGCTGCGGCTGGGCGCTGTGCTGGTTCCCCGGTATCCCCCTGTGGGGCGCTCTTGTGCTGCTCCTTATTCTGGAGTATTGCCTGGCAGCCATGTGGTACGCTCTGCGGCTGAAGGAGCAGCGGGACACCGCCGCCCTGAATCAGGGCCTGCGGCGGTTTCAGGAGGGAGCATAGAAAATTTTTCCGTTTTTTGGTTGACAAAGGGCTTTTCTGCTGATATAATGTCCTCATCCTTAATGCAAATAATTATTGTTAAGAAAGTGAGGACTACATTATGCCTGAACTGAAGGGAAGCAAAACCGAACAGAACCTGTGGACCGCCTTTGCCGGGGAGAGCCAGGCCCGGAACAAGTACACCTACTTCGCCTCCAAGGCCAAGAAGGAGGGCTACGTCCAGATTGCCCAGCTCTTTGAGGAGACCGCCGCCAACGAGAAGGAGCACGCCAAAATCTGGTTTAAGCTGCTGGGCGGCATCGGCACCACCACTGAAAACCTGGAGGCCGCCGCCGCCGGCGAGAACTTCGAGTGGACCGACATGTACGCCACCATGGCCCAGGAGGCCCGGGAGGAGGGCTTCCACGACATCGCCGCCCTGTTCGAGGGGGTGGCCAAAATCGAGAAGGAGCACGAGGAGCGTTACCGCCAGCTGCTGGCCAACGTGAAGGACTGTCTGGTCTTCTCCCGTGACGGCGACATGATCTGGCAGTGCGCCAACTGCGGCCACATCCATGTGGGCCCCAAGGCGCCGGAGGTCTGCCCTGTCTGCGCCCATCCCCAGGCCTATTTCCAGCTGAAAGCGGAGAACTATTAAACTGTATCAGAAAGCCGCCCCCTTCCAAAGCGGGGGCGGCTTTGCCCTGCTTTTTGCCACCGGAAGCCTCCTTTGCGCAAGGTTTTCTGTAGGGGCGGCCTGTGGCCGCCCGCAAAAAAGATGTATCTGTCCATCACAGACGGGCGGCCAAAGGCCGCCCCTACAGGCGTACCAATTCACGTGATTGCGATAAAATACGCAGCTGGACGCTCCCTTGTCGCTTTCCCCCTTGCAACCGCGTATAAAAAGGGGTATAATACCCCCGTTACAGGGGCGGAAAAGGCAAACCCCTCGCGGCTGCGAATCCCGTCCCCGGAGGTAACAAATATGGTAAAAGCAATCGTAGGCGCCAACTGGGGCGACGAGGGCAAGGGCAAAATCACCGATATGCTGGCCCGGCAGTCCGACGTAGTCGTCCGCTTTCAGGGCGGGGCCAACGCCGGCCACACCATCATCAACGACTATGGCCGGTTCGCCCTGCACACCCTCCCCTCGGGGGTCTTCTACCCCCATGTCACCAATGTCATCGGCAACGGCGTGGCTCTGGACATCGCCAAGCTGGCCGGCGAGCTGGAGAACGTAGAGGCCCAGGGGGTGCCCGCCCCCCGGCTGATCGTCTCCGACCGGGCCCAGCTGCTCATGCCCTACCACATCCTCCAGGACACCTTCGAGGAGGCCCGGCTGGGCGGCAAAGCCTTCGGCTCCACCAAGAGCGGCATTGCCCCCTTCTACTCCGACAAGTACGCCAAAACGGGCATCCAGGTGTGCGATCTCTTTGACGAGCCCCGGCTCCGGGAGCGGCTCACCGCCGCTGTAGAGCTGAAAAACGTCCTCTTTCAGCACCTGTACCACCAGCCCGGAGTGGATGCGGAGGCGCTTATGGACCAGCTCCTCGCCCTGCGGGAGCGGGTCCGCCCCTACGTGGGGGACACGGTGACCTTCCTCCATCAGGCCCTCAGAGATGGCAAAACCGTCCTGCTGGAGGGCCAGCTGGGCTCCATGAAGGACCCCGACCTGGGCATCTTCCCCATGACCACCTCCTCCCACACCCTGGCCGGCTACGGTTGCGTAGGGGCCAGCGTCCCTCCCACGGCCATTGAGGATGTGATCTGCGTCACCAAGGCCTATTCCTCCTGCGTGGGCTCCCAGACCGAGCCCTTTGTCAGCGAGGTGACCGGGCCGGAGGGGGACGAGCTGCGCCGCCGGGGCGGCGACCAGGGGGAGTTCGGCGCGACGACAGGCCGTCCCCGCCGGGTGGGCTGGTTCGACGCGGTGGCCACCCGATACGGCTGCATGGTCCAGGGCGCTACCCAGGTGGCTCTCACCTGTCTGGACGTGCTGGGCTATCTGGACGAGATTCCCGTCTGCACCGGCTATGAGATTGACGGAGCTGTTACCCATTCCTTCCCCACCACCCCCGCCCTGCTTCGGGCCAGACCCGTCTTTACCACCCTCCCCGGCTGGAAATGTGACGTGCGGGGCTGTACCGACTACAACGCCCTCCCCGCCAACGCCAAGGCTTATGTGGACTTTTTGGAGACGCACATCGGCGCACCCATCACCATGGTGTCCACCGGCCCCAAGCGGGAGGAGATCACCTACCGTACCCCAAAGATTTAAAGGAGAATACCATGAAAAAACTGCTTTCCTCGCTGCTGGCCCTGACGATGGCCCTGTCCCTGGCGGTCCTGCCCGCCTCCGCCCTGGAGCTGGAGGACGCCAAAAAGCTGCTGGCCATCCACTATGTGGACGGCGTGGCCCCGGAGGTGCTGGAGCTGGACTCCCTGGACGCCATTCTGGAGGCCATCGGCGACCCCTACACCTTTTATATGACCCCAGAGCAGTACCAGTCCTTCAACCAGTCGGTAAACGGCCGGACGGTGGTGGGCATCGGCGCCACCGTGGAGACCGCCTATGACGGCGGCTACCGGGTTATGTCCGTCCTGCCCGACTCCCCCGCTCTGGAGGCGGGCATCCAGCCCGGCGACATTCTCACCGCCGTGGACGGCATGCCCACCTCCCCCGACGTAGACCCCCGGGTCCCCGTAACCGGGGAGGAGGGCACTGTGGTCACCCTCACCGTCAACCGGAGCGGCCAGGTGTTGGAGTTCACCCTCACCCGCCGGGCGGTGAACATCCCCATCGTCACCTATGAGCAGGTGGGCTCCGCCGGTGTGATCGACTGCATCAGCTTCGGCGCCACCACCGCCCAGTCCATCCAGGAGGCCATCCGGGAGCTGGACGACGACACCGCCGTGTGGATCATGGACCTGCGGGCCAACCCCGGCGGCGACAGCGGGGCCACCGCCACCTCCGCCAGCCTGTTTACCGGCAGCGGCATCATGCTCTACTTCCGGGACGGCTCCGGCCGATACAACTACAGCTACACCATGCCCGGGTTCCCCGACATGACCGACAAGCCGGTGATCGTCCTCACCAGCGAGCACTCGGCCAGCGGCTCCGAGCTGTTCGCCGGCGACATGCGTACCTATCGGGCGGGCATCGCCCTGGGCCAGCGTTCCTTCGGCAAGGGCACCGCCCAGATCATCTTTGACGAGACCAACAGCGATGTGATGGTGGGCGGCGAGGCCATGAAGATCACCACCTACCGCTTCTTCTCCCCCGACGGGGCCACCAACCACGTGGTGGGCGTGCTGCCCACCCTGCTCATCTCCCCGGAGAACACATCCGCCGCCGCCCTCCTCCTCACCAGCCCCAAACCCGCCCGGGCCAAGGACTTCCTGAAGCTGGAGCTTGCCGGGCAGACCTTCTACATCGACGTCAAGGAGGCGGTGAAGGCGGAAAACAAGGCCGCCTTTGTGGAGCTGCTGGAAGCCCTGCCCCCCTCCGCCAAGCTGTATGAGGGCTCCGGGGTCCAGTCCTGGACCCAGCTCACCCCCGCCCAGCTGGCCCAGCAGCGGGGCCTGTCCTTCACCTCCCGCTCCTTCTCCGACACGGTTGACTGCACCTATGCCCGGGAGATCGACACCCTGGCCGCCTATCACATCCTGAACGGCTACGAGGACGGTAATTTCCACCCCGACGACACCCTCACCCGGGCCCAGTTTGTCACCCTGGTGGCCTCCGCCCTGGACCTCCCCGCCGGCAAGGGCGGCCAGTTCTCCGACGTGCAGGAGGGCCAGTGGTTCGCCGCCCCCGTCTCCGCCATGACCGACATGGGCTTTCTCTCCGGCCGGGGGGACGGCACCTTCGGCCCCAACGATACCATTACCTATCAGGAGATGGTAACTGTCCTGTCCAACGTGGCCGCCTGGACCAGCATGGACGGCTATGACCTGAACAAATCCGACCTGCTGCCCGAGGAGCTGGTGGAGTACTACGACTGGGCCGAGTGGGCCCGGGTCCCCGCCCGCAATCTGGACGCCCTGGAGGCCCTCACCGGCGAGCTGGCCCCCACCGACCTGGTCACCCGGGAACTGGCCGCCGCCACCCTCTGCCGCCTGATGGAGAGCACCCACCTGATTTGGAACTGATAACGGCAAACGGGCCGCCGGGAGCGGCGGCCCGCTCTATGTTGAAAACAGTAAGAAAGGACCTGAGCAAATTGACCAAGATCGACATTATTTCCGGATTTTTAGGGGCCGGCAAGACCACCCTCATCAAGAAGCTGCTGGACGAGAGCTTTAAGGGGGAAAAAATCGTCCTTATTGAGAACGAATTTGGCGAAATCGGCATTGACGGCGGCTTTTTGAAGGACGCCGGGGTGGAGATTACCGAGATGAACTCGGGCTGCATCTGCTGCTCCCTGGTGGGCGACTTTGGCGCGGCCCTGAAGCAGGTGCTGGCCGACTACTCCCCCGCCCGCATTGTTATCGAGCCCTCCGGGGTGGGCAAGCTGTCCGATGTGGTGGCCGCCGTGGAGCGGGTCCAGGCCGAGAGCCCCGACCTGCATCTGAACAGCTTTGTCACCGTGGTGGACGCCGCCAAGGCCAAGGTGTATATGAAGAACTTTGGCGAGTTCTTCAACGACCAGGTGGAGCACGCCTGTGCCATCATCCTGTCCCGCACCCAGAAGATCGACCAGCACAAGCTGGACGGGGCGGTCACCCTGCTGCGGGAGAAGAATCCCAAGGCCGCCATCCTCACCACCCCCTGGGACCAGCTCACCGGGGCGCAGATCCTCACCGCCATGGAGGGCGGGCAGGACCTGGCCCACGAGCTGATGGAGGAGATCGAGCACCACCACCCTGACCATGAGCATCACCACCACGACCACGAGCACCATCACGATCACGACGGCCATGACCACTCCCACTGCGACCACGAGCACGGCCACTGCGAGCATGAGCACCACCATGAACACGAACACGACCACCACCATGAGCACGGCGACACCTGCACCGCCTGCTGCGGCCACGACCACCATCACCATGACCACGACGCCGACGAGGTGTTTACCTCCTGGGGCCGGGAGACCCCCCGGAAGTACAGCCGGGAGGAGCTTCAGGAGGCCCTGTCCGCCCTGGCGCTGGGAGAGGATTACGGCTATATCCTCCGGGCCAAGGGGATGGTCCCCTGCGAGGACGGGACCACCTGGCTCCACTTCGACCTGGTGCCCGAGGAGTTTCAGATTCGGGAGGGCGCGGCCGACTACACCGGCCGGCTGTGCGTCATCGGCTCCGATTTGAAGGAGGACCAGCTGGAGAAGCTGTTTTTGCTGGCGTAAATTTGGATGTACCGTATGTAGGGGCGGACATTGTCCGCCCGCGGGCGCACACTGTGCGCCCCTACAAAATATCCTCACAGAGGTGAAATAACATGCCCGATTCCCGGATACCTTTATATCTGATTACCGGCTTTCTGGACGCCGGCAAGACCACCCTGCTCAGCGACACGCTGAACATGGACTACTTCAACGACGGCCAGCGCACGGTGCTGCTCCTGTGCGAGGACGGCGAGGAGGAGTATGACCAGCAGTTTCTCTCCAGCCGCAACTGCCGCCTTGTTCCCATCGAGGACCAGGAGGGGCTGAACACCGAATTTCTCAAGGAGGTGGACCGCCGCTACCAGCCCGAGCGGGTGCTGCTGGAGTTCAACGGCATGTGGCCGGTGGACGTGCTCCGCAAGTGCCGCCTGCCCAGGACCTGGGGGCTGTACCAGGCCATCCACGTGGTGGACGGCTCCACCTTTGAGATGTACCTGAACAACATGCAGTCCATGTTCATCGACATGGTGAGCGAGGCGGACATGGTCCTGTTCAACCGCTGCACCCCCGACATGCCCCTGGCCGGCTGGAAGCGGTCGGTCCGGGCGGTAAACCGGATGTGCGAGATTGTTTTTGAGGATATCAACGGTGAGGAGCTGGAGGTGGAGGACATCCTCCCCTACTCCCTGGAGGACCAGCACCTGGTTCTGGAGGACGCCGACTACGGCATCTGGTATCTGGATATCCAGGAGCACCCCGACCGCTACGTGGGCAAGACCATCACCTACAAGGCCCAGGCCATGACGGGGATGAAGCTGCCCAAGGGCTCCTTTGTCCCGGGCCGCAACGCCATGACCTGCTGCGTGGAGGATATCCGCTTTTTCGGCTTCCTGTGCAAGTATGACAAAGCCCGCGCCCTGCGCAAAGGGGAGTGGATCACCGTCACCGCTGAGATCAAATGGGAGCACGCCGACGTCTACGAGGACGAGGGCGTCGTCCTCTATGCCCGGAGTGTGGAGAAGGCGGAGGCCCCCGAGGACCCGCTGGTATATTTTCGATAAAAGATTGGCGGCCCCTGAAGGGGCCGCCAATTTTTGTTAACCCGCGATAAATTTGTCCCAATACCCCATGATGAAGATAAACAGCACAATCACAGGCAGGACATAGCTGACATAGAACCGCACGCCCTTGGGGAAGGCCAGGCCCTGGCCCTCGTTGGCCTCGGCCAGGAAGTGGTCCCAGCCCCAGCCCTTCCGGCTGGTGCAGAACAGCACATAGAGCAGGGAGCCCAGGGGCAGAATGTTCTGGGACACGAGGAAGTCCTCAATGCCGGAGACATCCATCCCCAGCACGGTGAAGCCCGACCACAGGTTGCACCCCAGCACGCAGGGCATGGACAGCACCAGCACACCCACAAAGTTAATCAGCACCGCCTTCTTCCGGGACATCCACCACCGGTCCATGGTAAAGGAGATGATATTCTCAAAGACAGCGATCACGGTGGACAGGGCGGCGAAGGACAGGAACAGGAAGAAGGCCGCCCCCCACAGCCGGCCCATGGGCATGGCGTTGAAGATGTTGGGCAGGGTCATGAACACCAGAGGGGGACCGTTCTCGGTGGCCACCCCGTAGGCGGAGCAGGCGGGGAAGATAATCAGGCCCGCCACAAAGGCCACGCAGGTGTCCAGCACGCCGATGCGCAGGGCCTCCCCCGCCAGCCGGTGCTCCTTGCCGATATAGCTGCCGAAGATGGCAATGGCTCCGATGCCCAGGGACAGGGTAAAGAAGGCCTGGCCCATGGCGGCAAAGACCGCCTCGCCCAGAATCCAGTTGCCCTCAGCGTCGTAGGCCAGGTTGTGGAAGTTGGGCTGGAGGTAGAACCGCAGGCCCTCCTCCGCCCCGTCCAGCAGGACGGAGTTCACCGCCAGCACCACCATCAGGGCCAGCAGGCACACCATCATCACCTTGTTCACCCGCTCCACGCCGTTGCGCAGGCCCTGGACGCACACCAGCATGCCGATGCACACCACAATGACCATATACAGCGTCATGGTGCCGGGCGCGCCCATCAGCTCGACAAACTGTCCGGCCACCCCTTCGGTATCCAGGCCTACAAAGTCTCCCCGGAGCATTTTGACAAAGTAGTACAGCAGCCACCCGGCAATGATGGTGTAGAACATCATCAGCAGGTAGTTGCCGGCAAAGCCCACATAGCTGTACCAGTGCCATTTGCTTCCAGTGGGCTCCAGCCGCTGGAAGGACAGGGCGATGCTCCGCTGGCTGGCCCGGCCCACCGCCAGCTCCATCACCATAACGGGCAGGCCCAAAATCACCAGGAACAGCAGATACAGCAGCACAAAGGCCGCCCCGCCGTACTGCCCCGTGATATAGGGGAATCGCCACACGTTGCCCAGGCCGATGGCGCAGCCCGCCGAGATGAGCACAAAGCCCAGGCGGGAGGAAAATGTCTCTCGTTTCTCCATATGATTGCCTCCTAACAATAAAACAACATTATTATTTTACCCATTTGTCCCCACCGGGTCAAGACCCACTTTTCCCTTAAAATTCCCCTTGACAGAGGATTTTTTTGCGCTATAATGATAGTACAGTTGTTCTATCGAACGTATTTTCTGACAGGAGGTCCCCCTATGGAGCTGTTGGACAAACTGAATATCCTGGCTGACGCTGCCAAGTACGACGCCGCCTGCACCTCCAGCGGGCTGGACCGCTCCGCCCGGCCGGGGACCATCGGCAGCACCATGGTGGCGGGCTGCTGTCACTCCTTCTCGGCGGACGGCCGGTGCGTCACCCTTCTCAAGGTGCTGCAAACCAACTTCTGTATCTACGACTGTCAGTACTGCGTCAACCGCCGGTCCAACGACGTGCCCCGGGCGGCCTTCACCCCGGAGGAGCTGTGCGAGCTGACCATCGGCTTCTACCGCCGCAACTATATCGAGGGGCTGTTTCTCTCCTCGGCGGTGATCCAGAGCCCGGACTACACCACCGAGCTGATGATCCGCACCCTGCGCATCCTCCGGGAGCACCACCGCTTCGGGGGGTATATCCACGCCAAGGCCATCCCAGGGGCCGACCCCCTCCTCACCCACCGGCTGGGCCTGCTGGCCGACCGGATGAGCGTGAACATCGAGCTGCCCTCCTCCCCCAGCCTGGCCCTTCTGGCCCCGGACAAGAAAAAGGAGGCCATCCTCACCCCCATGCGGCAGATCAGCGAGGGCATCGCCGCCTCCAAGCAGGAGATTGCCGTCTACCGCCACGCCCCCCGGTTCGCCCCGGCGGGGCAGTCCACCCAGATGATTGTGGGGGCCACCCCGGAGAGCGACCGCCACATTCTCACCCTCACCCAAGCCCTCTACGACCGCTACCAGTTAAAGAGGGTGTTTTACTCCGCCTATATGCCGGTGTCCTCCAGCCCCCTGCTGCCCGTCCCGGAGCACTTTCAGCCCCCTCTGCTCCGGGAGCACCGGCTGTATCAGGCCGACTGGCTGCTGCGGTACTATCACTTCCGGGCGGAGGAAATTCTGGACGAGTCCCAGCCCGACCTGGACCCCCGGATGGACCCCAAGTGCTGCTGGGCCCTGCGCCATCTGGAGTTTTTCCCGGTGGAGGTGAACCGGGCGGACTACGAGGCCCTGCTCCGGGTGCCCGGCCTGGGGGTGCGGTCGGCCAGGCGCATCCTGCGGGCCCGGCGGGTGGGTCCCCTCAACTTTGAGGGGCTGAAACGGCTGGGGGTGGTCCTCAAGCGGGCCCAGTACTTCCTCACCTGCTCCGGACGGATGATGCAGGGCCTGCACATCAGCGAGGACGGCCTCCTCCGCCACCTGGTTTCGCTGGAGGCCCCTGCCCTGGCCGATCCCGCGCCGGAACAGCTGTCGCTGTTTGATTCTGCCGTGTAGGGACACATCATGATGTATCCGCCTCTTTTACCGGCAGGTGCGTTTTAACGGCGGACGCATCGTGATGCGTCCCTACAGAAGGAGGCGTCCCCATGCCCTGGACTCAAATTTCCTGCCAATACGACGGCACCTACCCCGGCTTTCTCTCCTGCGTCTTCGACTGCTACGTCAACCGGGAGGAGCCGGTGGAGTTCCATTCCCCGGAGGACATGTGCTGCTCCCTCTACCCCCTGCGGCAGGTGGAAACCGACGAGGCCCACGCCCAGCGAGTCTTCCGGTCCTTCGGCAAGTTCGGGGCGGAGGGACGGCGGCTGGCAGTGCGGACCTTCCTCACCTGCCTGCCGGACAGGGAGCTGTGGCTGTGGCGGTTTCTCCGTCTGGCCTACGAACAGGGTCCTAAGATTGGCCGGAATCTCACCGACCCCACGGTGGACAAGGTGCGCAAGGCGGTCTGGCACCTGGAGCACGAGGCCCATATGTACAAGGGTTTTACCCGCTTTTCCGAGCTGGAGGGGACGCTGGTGGGGGAGATCGAGCCCAAAAATCGGGTGCTCCCCCTGCTGCGGGCCCACTTTTCCGGACGGTATCCCCAGGAGCGCTTTGTCCTCCACGACCGCACCCATAGCGAGGCCCTGTTCCACCAACCCGGCCCCCAGGGCTGCGCCATCCTGCCGGTGGAGGATTTTTCCATGGGCCCCGCCGGAGCAGAGGAGCTGGCCTACCGGAGGCTGTGGCGTGCCTTTTACGACACCATCGCCATTGAGGGCCGCTACAACCCAAAATGCCGCATGACCAACATGCCCAAGCGGTACTGGGCCATGATGACCGAGTTCCAGAAGGACTGGGACACCGCTCTGCCAGAGATAAAGGGCGTGTAGCGGGCGCCCTTGCCTTTCTGCCTCAAATCAGGTATAATTCACCCCATGTAAACCGCCGGTTGACAAAAAAATAATCCCCAGTTGGTGGAAAAAAGGGGGTTCGGATGGTACGTTTGGAGACAGAAAGGAGGGCGAAGCTTATGACATTAGGCCAACGAATCGCCCAGAAGCGCAAGGAGCTGGGGCTGTCCCAGGAGGGGCTGGGAGAGCAGCTGGGGGTGTCCCGGCAGGCTATTTATAAGTGGGAGTCGGACGCCTCCCTGCCCGAAATCGACAAGCTTATCACCCTGAGTAAAATTTTTTCTGTCTCCGTGGGCTGGCTGCTGGGGGTGGAGGAGGCCCCCTCCCCGGCGGAGCCCCCCTCCGGCGAGCTCACCGAGGCCCAGCTGCAAATGGTCCAGGAGATTGTGGACCGCTACCTGGCCGCCCAGCCCAAGCAGGCGCCTCCCAAACGGCGGAGACTGGTCCGGCTGTGCGGCGCAGCGGCGGTGCTGGCACTGGTCGCGGCCCTGTTCAATCTGTTTTCCAAGCTGGACCGGGTTACGCAGGATTACAACAATCTGCGCTACTCTGTGGACAACGTCAGCAGCAACGTGAACAGCCAAATCAACTCCATCACCTACCGGGTGGAGGACATCCTCAAGAGCCAGAACAGCCTGACCGCAGAATATTCCACCGCGCTGGTCTCCACCGACCTGGGGGCCAACACGGCCACCTTTGATATCCGGGCGGTGCCCAAGACCTATGTTGATGGGATGACCGCCCTGTTTGTGGCCCGCAGCGAGGAGGAAACCGTGGAGCTGCCGGTGGAGCCGGGAGTGGACCACGCCTTTTCCGGGGAAATCACCTGTCCCCTCACCGACAACATCTCCCTGACGGTAGTCTTTGTCACCGGCGACAAGCGGGAGACCCAGTGGCTGGAGGACTACTACGACCTCTACACCTTAAGCTTCCCAGACCTGTCTCTGGATGGCCGCCTCTGGTTCGACATGGTCCACAAGAAGGACAATCTGCTGCCTCCCTCAGAAATGCCGGGGGTGCAGATCGAGAATCACGATGATGAGGGCGGCCACCGGCCCTGGGGCTGGAGGCCGGAGCCGCCGGCCACCGTCCAAGTGGGCCTGTTCCAGGACCGGAAGCTGGTCATGTGGTATGAGGAACGGGAGGTGGAGATCAACATCAACGGCGTGCTCACCGCCGTGACCGCCTGGTTCCGCCCCCGGGAGGTGGAACTGGACCCCGACAGCATCTACAGCGAGGTGCTGCTGTACACCGATGCGTATGGCCGCCAGCACCTCTGTGACATTGATCACATCGCCTACAGCGCAGGGGAACAGCGCTGGGATTCCCCCCGCAACTACGATTCCAGCTATGATTTGTCAGATTGGACGTTTTAACCCTTGCCTAACCAGCCATGTTGTGTTATAATCTGGAAGAAAAGCTCCCAAAACACAACAGGAGGTATGCGCCATGAAATGTCCCTACTGCGGCTACCTGGAGAGCAAGGTTGTCGATTCCCGCCCCGCTGACGAGGGGGCCAGCATCCGCCGCCGGCGGGAGTGTCTGTCCTGCCACAAGCGGTTCACCACCTACGAGACCATGGAGAGCCTGCCCCTGATGGTCATTAAGAAGGACGGCAGCCGCCAGAGCTTCGACCGGGGCAAGGTGATGGGCGGCCTGATCCGGGCCTGCGAGAAGCGCCCTGTCTCCTACCAGACCCTGGAGGGGCTGGTGGCGGAGATTGAGCTGTCCCTGCAAAACCAGATCGACCGGGAGGTCAGCTCCTCCCAGATCGGCGAGCTGGTGCTGGAGCGGCTGAAGCAGCTGGACGAGGTGGCCTATGTCCGCTTCGCCTCCGTCTACCGGGAATTTAAGGACGTCGATTCCTTTATGGCCGAGCTGAAGCAGCTGATGGAGAATAAATAACCCAAAGCCCTTGTGCTCCCTCAGGGCAAAACCGGGGCAAAAAATTTTAAAAAAACAGTTGCTTTTCCGTCGGAACTGTGTTATCATACCAGTTGCGTTTACAAGAATATCCTCATAAGGAGAAAGAGGTGAAGATAAAATGAAGGAAGGCCTCCACCCCAACTATCAACAGACCACCATCCGGTGCGCCTGCGGCAATGTGATTGAGACCGGCTCCACCAAGAAGGACATCCGCGTAGAAGTTTGCTCCAAGTGTCACCCCTTCTACACCGGCAAGCAGAAGATGGTGGACACCGGTGGCCGTGTCAGCCGCTTCAACAAGAAGTTCGGCCTTGACAAGTAAGTCCCTGTGTACAAAAGCCGCACCGTGTATTCGGTGCGGCTTTTTGCGCATATACTGTATATGAATTGTTAAATTAGGAGGAATCACGCCATGCGCAAGATCGACCCCAAAACCCTGGACAAAAACATCTTTTCCGCCATCGGAGACCAGTGGATGCTCATTACCGCCGGGACGGCGGACCGCTGCAACACCATGACCGCCTCTTGGGGCGGGCTGGGGGTGATCTGGAACGCCCCCTCAGCCACCTGCTACATCCGGCCCCAGCGGTACACCAAGGAATTTGTGGACCGGGAGGACTATTTTACCCTGTCCTTCTTCGGGGAGGAGCACCGGAAGGCCCTTCAACTGTGCGGCTCCAAAAGCGGCCGGGAGGTGGACAAGGTGAAGGAATGCGGCTTCACCGTCCGGGCGGCGGAGTGCGGCGCACCCTGGTTTGAGGAGGCCGAGCTGGTGCTGGTGTGCCGCAAGCGGTTTGTCCAGCCCATGGACCCGGACAATATCCCCCAGGACGTCAAGGACCGGTTCTATCCGGAGAAAGACTACCACGTCATGTATATCGGGGAGATCGTGGAGGTTCTGGTGAAAGAGTGACCTACAGATGGGGCAGGGCGGTCCGGTAGGACCGGAGCCGGTCCTCGCTCTCCCGCCGGATGATCCGGTCCAGAGCGGACAGGAGGGCCTCCCGGTCCTCCGGCAGCCGCCCCTGGAACTGGTAGGCGTTGGAGGCCCCCAGGGCCGCGAAGGTGACGGGGATATCCAGATAGGAGACCAGGGCTTTCAGCTCCTGGAACTTCTCGATCTCCCCGGCCTCCGCCCAGTTTCCCCCCTGGATTTCCCGGTACAGCGCCGAATCGGGGTAGATGGTGAGCATGGAGGAGCCGATGAGCCGGGGGTGGAGCCGGTTGAACACCTCCGCGCTGGCTTTTGCGCTCCGCTCCCCCTGCCCCGCCCCGGCGATGCCGGTGAGGTAGAAAAAATTGTATCCGATGCCCGCCCGGTCCAGGCGCTGGCACTGGGCCAGGATGTCCTCCGGGGTGTAGCCCTTGTCCATGAAAGCCAGGGAAGGGCCGTCGCCGGTCTCCACCCCGACGGTAAGGCCGTCGTACCCGGCGGCCCGGAGCCGGTCCAGCTCCCCATCGGTTTTCAGGCTGATATCGGTGACCCGGGCGAAGCAGCCCACAGTCTGGATGGCCGGAAAATACTGCTTGACCAGCCGGGCAATCTCCAGCAGCCGGTCCGCCTTTAACACAAAGGGGTTTGCCCCGGTGAGGAAAACCCGGCGGGGGCCCTCCCGGGCGGGCAGGCCCTGGAGGGCGGCGGTCAGCTTCCCAAACGGGGAGTGGAGAGCGGTCTGAGCCTCCAGCAGGTCGGCCTCGATGTCCTCCAGAGGGGACATGCGGAAGGGAAAGGGCAGGTCGTTGTACAGGGTGCAGAATTTACAGCGGTGGTGGGTGCAGCCCGCGGTGGCCTCGATGAGCAGGGAGGCGGCCTCGTAGGGCGGCCGCCAGATGGTGCCGGTAAAGTGCATAGTAAACGCTCCTTTTCTGGATTGACCGGCGGGGGCCCGCCGCCGGCTGATGCCACCTTATCACAGGAGGAAAGGGAGCGCAAGTACGGTCTTTTTTGAGAAATAGTACACTTTTTGATACCGTGAGGGGACAAGCATGGCGGACAACAAATTTACCGCCCCCGAGGTCCTGGCCCGGTGTGAGGCCATGGGCCGGCTCCAGTCGGTGCTGGGGGGCAAGTGGAAAATTTTAATTTTGTGGTATGTGGCCTTCTACAGGGTCCAGCGGTTTGGCGAGCTGCGCCGGCGGCTGGAGGGCATCACCCAGTCCACCCTGACCAAGCAGCTCCGGGAGCTGGAGGAGGACGGCTTCCTCCACCGGGAGGTCTTTGGCGAGGTGCCGCCCCGGGTGGAGTACACCCTCACCCCCCTGGGGGAGAGCTTCGCCCCGCTCCTCCACACCATGCTGGAGTGGAGCCGGGAAAATTTGACCCAGGAGGACGGACATGGAGACCCGTGACCTGATTTTGGACAAGGCCTGCTTTAAGGACTGGGCGGACCTGTACCGCAACATTTGGTCCCAGCCCGAGACCGCCCAGTATATGCTGTGGATAGTCACGGACAGCGAGGAGGAGGCCAGAGCCCGGATGGAGCGGACCATCGCCTGGCAGAGCGGCCACGACGTCTGGACGGTCTATGAGAAGTCCGGCGGGCAGGCCATCGGCTGGGCCGGGCTGGAGGAGCTGTCCCCTGGCGTTTGGCAGGAAACCGGCATCGCCCTGGGACCAGACTTTGTGGGCCGTGGTTTCGGCCGGCAGATATTGGGACTGTTGATGGAGCTGGCCCGGGAGCGGGGCGGAACCGAGTTCCGCTGTTCCGTCTGGTCGGAAAATACGGCTTCCAAAGCGCTGATTACTTCCTGCGGGTTTACATTGGCGGCGGCGGGGCCCTGTATTGACCGGCGGAATGGCAGGCCCTATGTGCTGGAAACCTATACACGGAAGCTGTCACAGCGGGCGGACAATGTCCGCCCCTACACGCCGTCTTTCCTGCAATTTAAACAGAAACGAGGAAATTTAACCTATATGCCAGATATTGAGAAAACACAATTTAACCGCGCCGTCCTGGTGGGGCTGAACGCCTTCAGCCTCAGCCGGGAGGAAAACGCGGACGAGGAGTCCATGGAGGAGCTGTCCGCCCTGCTGGAGACGGCGGGAGGCAAGACGGTTGGAGTGGTCACCCAGTCCAAGGACAGCCCCGACCCCCGCACCTTCATCGGTGAGGGCAAGGTGGCCGAGGTGAAGGAGCTGGTCCAGGCCACAGACGCCGACCTGGTCATCTTCGACAACCCCCTTTCCCCTTCCCAGCAGCGCAACCTGGCCGAGGAGCTGAAGGTGGGCGTGCTGGACCGGTCCGCCCTGATTCTGGACATCTTCGCCCAGCGGGCCCGGACCCGGGAGGGCCGGCTCCAGGTGGAGCTGGCCCAATATAAATACCTTCTGCCCCGTCTTCTGGGCATGTGGAAGCACCTGGAGCGCCAGGAGGGCGCCATCGGCACCCGTGGCCCCGGCGAGACCCAGCTGGAGAGCGACCGCCGGGTGCTCCGGCGGAAAATCGCCAAGCTGGAGGGGGAGCTGAAGGATGTGCGCCGGGTCCGGGCCACCCAGCGGGAGCGGCGCATCAAAAACGAGGTGCCGGTGGTGGCCATTGTGGGCTACACCAACGCGGGCAAGTCCACCCTGCTCAACCACCTCACCGGGGCAGAGATTCCCGCCAACAACCGCCTCTTTGACACCCTGGACACCACCACCCGGACGCTGGAGATCTCCGACACCTGCACCGTCCTGCTGTCCGACACGGTGGGTTTCATCCGCAAGCTGCCCCACCACCTGGTGGAGGCCTTCAAGGCCACCCTGGAGGAGCTGGAGTACGCCGACCTCCTCCTCCACGTCATCGACTCCTCCAGCCCCCAGTGGCGGGAGCAGGCCGAGGTGGTGGACCAGCTCATCCACGAGCTGGGGGCGGAGCAGACACCCCGCATCGAGGTCTTCAACAAGTGCGACCTGTGGACCGGCGATATCCGCCCCCACGGGGAGGGACGGGTGTCCATCTCCGCCAAGACCGGTGAGGGGGTGCCCGACCTGCTCTCCGCCATCGGAAAGGTGCTGGACAACGGGGCCCGGCGGGTAACCATCCACCTGCCTTACGACCGGGGCGGTCTGCTGGACAAGCTCTATCTGGAGGCCAAGGTGGAATCGGTGGACTACGGCGAGACCATCGACGTGGAAGCTATCTGCACCCCCAAGGTGATTGGCCAGCTGGGGCCGCTGGTGGAGGGGTGGAAGCCCCACCGGGAGCCCTGGGAGGAGCCGTAAGGCCTGTAGGGGCGGCCTGTGGCCGCCCGCAGGAAAGCGGTACGATATCGACGGGCGGCCACAGGCCGCCCCTACATAGAAAGAAGGAAACCTCTATGGACTTCATTTTGCGCCCCTGGCGGCGGGAGGATGCCACCGACGTGGCCAAATACGCCAACAACGAGAAGATAGCCCGCAACCTGCGGGACGTGTTCCCCCACCCCTACCCCCCGGCTGATGCTGAGAATTTTATAAACAGCTGTCTGGAGGCGGACGAGTCCCTCCAGATGTTCCGGGCCATCGAGGCGGAGGGCCGCGCGGTGGGCAGCATCGCCCTGTGCCGGAGCAGCGACGTATACGTCAGAACCGCCGAGCTGGGCTACTGGCTGGCGGAGGACTACTGGGGCCGTGGAATCATGACCCGGGCCGTCCAGCAGATTTGCGAGGAGGGATTCACCCAGTGGAACGACCTGGTCCGCATCTATGCCGAGCCCTTCGCCCACAACGCCGGCTCCTGCCGAGTGCTGGAAAAGGCCGGGTTTATTTTGGAGGGCGTCCTGCGCCAGAGTGTGTTCAAACGGAATGAGGTCTGCGACTCCTGCATGTATGCCCTGCTGCGGGAGGAGTGGCAACATACCGGTTCCGCCTCTCAGACCGATTTAAAATAGCAATACATTTCTCATTGGAACAAGCAGCACACCGCTTGTTCCAACTTTTTTACATCGGGGCGGCCTTGTGGCTCTGCCCAAAAGATGGTATGATAGACAGCAAGGACGACCGGGCAGCAGGTCCGGCCTCACAATTGATACAGAGAGAGGGACACATTATGATTACCGGCGAACTGAAAAACAAAATCAACACCCTTTGGGAGATTTTCTGGACCGGCGGCATTACCAACCCCCTGGACGTGGTGGAGCAGATGACCTACCTCATGTTCATCCGGGACCTGGACGACACAGACAGCCTGAAAGCCAGGGAGTGCGCCATGCTGGGCCTGCCCCACACGAGTATTTTCGGAGGGGAGGTGTCGGTCGGAGCACAGACGGTTCCGGGCAGCCAGCTCAAGTGGTCGGTGTTCCGGGACTTCCCCGCTGAACGGATGTATTCTGTCATGCAGGAGCAGGTATTCCCCTTCATCAAAAACCTTCACGGGGATAGGGAGAGCGCCTACGCCCGGTATATGGACGACGCCATTTTCAAGATACCCACCCCCCTGATGCTGGACAAGGTGGTCACCGCTCTGGACGAAATTTACGACCAGATGGCCCAGCTCCGGGACGGCGACGTGCGGGGGGACGTGTATGAGTTCCTCCTGTCCAAAATCGCCACCGCCGGGGTAAACGGCCAGTTCCGCACCCCCCGGCACATCATCAAAATGATGGTAGAGCTGATGGCCCCCGGCCCCGACGAGGTCATCTGCGACCCGGCCTGCGGCACCTCCGGCTTTCTGGTGGCGGCAGGGGAATACCTCAAGGAGCACCACAAGGAGGAAATTTTCTTTCACAGCCAGAAAAAGGACCACTACATGAGCGGCATGTTCCACGGCTACGACATGGACCGCACCATGCTGCGCATCGGGGCCATGAACATGATGACCCACGGGGTGGACAATCCCACCATCCAGTACCGGGACAGCCTGTCCGACCAGAACCCGGACCGGGAAAAGTACTCCCTAATCCTGGCCAATCCCCCCTTCAAGGGCAGCCTGGACGCGGATATCGTGTCCGCCGACCTGCTGAAGCTGTGCAAGACCAAGAAGACCGAGCTGCTGTTTCTGGCCCTGTTCCTGAAGATGCTCCGGGTGGGCGGCCGGTGCGCCTGTATCGTCCCGGACGGTGTCCTGTTCGGGTCCTCCAAGGCCCATAAGGATATCCGCCGGGAGTTGGTGGAAAACCACCGCCTGGAGGCGGTCATCTCCATGCCCTCCGGGGTGTTCAAGCCCTACGCCGGGGTGTCTACCGGCGTGCTCATCTTCACCAAAACCGGCCACGGCGGGACGGATCAGGTGTGGTTCTACGATATGCACTCCGACGGCCTCTCCCTGGACGACAAGCGCGCCCCCGTGGCGGAGAACGACATCCCCGATATCGTCGCCCGGTTCCATAACCTGGCCGGGGAGACGGACCGAGCCCGGACGGAACAGTCCTTCCTGGTGCCCAAGGGGGAGATCGTAAAAAATGGGTACGACCTGTCCATCAACAAGTACAAAAAAACCGAGTACGTGCCCGTGGAGTACCCGCCCACCAGCGAGATTTTCGCCCAACTGCGCCAGCTGGAGACGGAAATTCAGAAGGGGCTGGAGGAATTGGAGGGGATGGTGTGATGGCTAGGTTAAAAGATATATGCACAATCAATCCTAAATCCCCAGGTTTTCAAGATGAGCTTACAGTATCATTTGTTCCAATGCCGAAGGTAGGAGAAAATGGTGAGTTTGACCCTTCTGAGATAAAAACATATCAGGAAGTAAAAAAAGGATTTACATATTTTCAGAATGGAGATGTGCTGTTTGCAAAAATTACCCCCTGCATGGAAAATGGCAAGGGTGCAATTGCTCAATCACTGGAAAATGGCGTTGGGTTTGGGAGTACAGAATTTCATGTGCTTCGACCATTTCCTAAATATGTGACCAGTAAGTGGTTATTCTATTTGTTGAGTTGGGAGACCTTCAGAAATGAAGCTGAAAAGAGCATGACAGGAAGTGCTGGTCAAAAACGTGTTCCTAAAAGTTTTTTAGACGAATATGACGTTGATCTTCCTGATATAAGTACACAAGAGAAAATGACGGATGCTCTTGATAAGACTTGCTATCTGATTTCCCTCCGCAAACAGCAGATTGCTAAACTGGATGAACTGGTTAAGGCAAGGTTTGTGGAGATGTTTGGGGATTTAGCAGACCCTTGTTGCAAATTCAAAAAGTGTACGTTGGCAGAGACCTGTTTAGATGCGGATGATATTAAATGTGGTCCATTTGGAACACAACTCAGCAAAGATGAATATCAGAATGAAGGTATCGCAGTATGGGAAATACCGCAAATCAATAACGGCTTTACTTCAAAACCAACTCATTTTTTAACGATAGAAAAAGCAGAACAGTTAAAGGCGTATTCTATTGAACCTGGAGATATTGCTATGTCCAGAAAAGGAAATGTGGGCAAATGTGGAGTGTTCCCAGACTATTATGAACCTGGGATTATACATTCCGATGTGCTTCGTATACGTGTTGATTCAAAACGAGTGATTCCATGTTTTATGATGTATCAGTTGCATTTCAGTCGAGCTGTTCAATATCAAATTGAAACGGTTAGCTCAGGTGCAATTATGGCTGGAATTAATGTAACCAAGTTAAAGCAGATTGAAGTATATGTTCCTGAGTACGAACTTCAACAAAGGTTTTCTGGTTTTGTCGGCAAAGTTGACCGACAAAAGTTGACAATTCAGCAGAGCCTTGATAAACTGGAAGTGTTGAGGAAATCACTGATGCAGGAGTATTTTGGGTGAGGTGAGGCAAATGTCAGACCCGGTTACTGCTGCCCTTGAGGCATTTACTAAGGGTGCAATACAAAAAATGGAAGAAAGTGAGGCTAGGCGGGATAGGGACTTCTCATATAAGCTCAAAGAACTGGAGTTTTATAAAAGTAACTATGACAAGGAGATTAAAAGCCTGTTTGATGATTGGTTTAACTTTTTACAAAATGCCTTGCTTTCTACAAATAAATATTTATCTTTAGAAGAACAGAAAAAATACAAAAAAGCAGTAGCTGAAGCGTCAAAGCCAGAGACCGTAGTTAAACGCACAATAAAAACTATGAAATATGGTGGTACTGAAACAGGAAAAACGCTAGCACTTGTTAATCAAATAACTATTATATCAGAAGCTGATGATGAATGTCCTTTTTTTGCCAAGCAATATGCAGTTTGTATGCTATTATCAACTTTAAAGAAAGAGATTTTGGGACAAGAAATAACACCTATTACTATGATGCAGATTCTTACAAATGATTACATTAAGTGTGCTGAGTTAATTAATGAAGGTCGTTGCTATGTTGAAGAAAAAAGAGCGGAATTATTTCCAGATGAACAAATGATTTGAGGTAATTCAAATGACCAACTTCGACCGTTTCCTCCCCGATCCCCAATTCGCCTCCTTTGCCCCAGCCGCGGTGGCGGCGGAGAAAATCCTGCACATCGACCTGGCCGCCTGTATGCTCAACTGCCGGCGGGCGATGGAGTGCGGGGTCAAGTGGATGTACTCGGTGGACAGCGCGCTGGTCAAGCCCTTTCAGGACACCCTGGTCAACCTGATGAACACCGGGGAATTCCGGGACATTGTGGGGAAGGACATCTGGAAGCGGATGGACTACATCCGCCGCATGGGCAACGCCGCCGCCCACTCGGGCAAGGCGCTGACCCGGCCCCAGGCGGAGCTGTGTCTGGAGAACCTGTACATATTCCTGGACTTTGTGGCCTACTGCTACGGCACCGACTATCAGGAGGGGCAGTTTGACCGTGTGCTTCTCCAAGAGAAGCAAGCCTCCTTTAGCTCCCCCTCTGGGGGAGCTGTCGAGCGCAGCGAGACTGAGAGGGCCGACGTGGACCTGGACGCACTCATTGCGGAGAACCAGGCCCTCAAGGCGGAGCTCACCGCCCGGCGGGAGGAGCAGAAGCAGACTTACGTCCCCAAGCCTCTGGACCTCAGCGAGTACGAGACCCGCAAGCTGTACATCGACGCCATGCTCCTGGACGCCGGCTGGACCCAGGGGCAGGACTGGCTGGACGAGGTGGAGCTCCACGGGATGCCCAACAAATCGGGGAAGGGTTTTGCCGACTATGTGCTCTACGGCTCCGACGGCCGGCCCCTGGCGGTGATCGAGGCCAAGCGTACCTGCGCCGACGTGGCCCGGGGCCGCCACCAGGCCCGGCTGTACGCCGACATTCTGGAAAAGCAGTACAGCCGCCGGCCGGTGGTCTTCCTCACCAACGGCTTCGACACCCGCATCGACGACGGGGCCTACCCCGAGCGGAGGGTGGCGTCCATCTATTCCAGGCGGGACCTGGACAAGCTCTTTAACCTGCGGGCCATGCGCACCAGCCTGACCCATGTGGCGGTGAACAAGGATATCGCCGGGCGCTGGTATCAGGAGAGCGCCATCAAGGCGGTGTGCGACAGCTTTGCTCGCAGCCGCCGCAAGGCCCTGCTGGTCATGGCCACCGGCTCGGGCAAGACGAGGACGGTAATTGCCCTGTGCGACGTGCTCCTGCGCCACGGCTGGGTGAAAAACATCCTGTTCCTGGCCGACCGCAATTCTCTGGTCACCCAGGCCAAGCGCAGCTTTGTCAACCTGCTGCCCAGCCTGTCCGTCACCAATCTGTGCGAGGAGAAGGACAACACCGCCGCCCGCTGCGTCTTTTCCACCTATCAGACCATGATGAACTGCATCGACTCGGTAAAGGACGAGGAGGGCAAGCTGTTCACCTGCGGCCACTTCGACCTGGTCATCTGCGACGAGGCCCACCGGTCCATCTACAACAAGTACCGGGACATTTTCAACTACTTCGACGCCCCCCTGGTGGGCCTCACCGCCACCCCCAAGGACGAGATCGACAAGAACACCTACGAGGTCTTTGAGCTGGAAAACGGCATGCCCACCTACGGCTATGAGCTCAGCCAGGCGGTGACGGACGGTTTTCTGGTGGATTTCATGACTGTGGAGACCCGGCTGAAATTCCTGGAGGAGGGCATCGCCTACGACGAACTGTCCGACGAGGACAAAGAGGCCTATGAGCGCACCTTCGAGGACGAAAACGGCGCACTGCCCGAAAAAATCAGCTCCTCCGCCCTCAATGAGTGGGTATTTAACGAGGGCACCATCCGGGAGGTGCTCCACATCCTCATGACCAACGGCCTGAAAATCGACTACGGCGAGAAGCTGGGCAAGACCATCATTTTCGCCAAAAACCACCGCCACGCGGAGAAAATTCTGGAGATTTTCGGGCAGGAGTACCCCCATCTTCCGGGCTATGCCATGGTCATCGACAACCAAACCGCCTACGCCCAGGACGCCATCGACCGCTTCTCCGAGCCCGGTAAGCTGCCCCAGATCGCCATTTCGGTGGACATGCTGGACACCGGCATTGATGTGCCCCAGGTGCTGAACCTGGTGTTTTTCAAAAAGGTGATGAGCAAGGCCAAGTTCTGGCAGATGATCGGCCGGGGCACCCGGCTGTGTCCAGGGCTGCTGGACGGGGCAGACAAGGAGAAATTTTACATTTTCGACTTCTGCGGAAATTTTGCGTTTTTCCGGGTGAACGACAAGGGCAGGCCCGCCTCCAGCCAGCGGGCCCTCCAGGGGGCGATTTTCAGCCTGAAGGCTCAGATCGCCTACAAGCTCCAGGACCCGGCCTGCCAGACCGGGGAGCTGGTCGCCTTCCGCCAGGAGCTGGTGGAGGAGATGGCGGCCAAGGTTCAGGCGCTGAACCGGGAAAATTTTGCCGTCCGCCAGCACCTGCGGTATGTGGAAAAATTCAGCCGCATCGAGAGCTACGCCGTCCTCCGCTACGAGGACACCCTGCTGATTGATGAGGAACTGGCCCCGCTGGTGGCGCCCGACGGAGACGACCCAAAAGCGGTGCGCTTTGACGCGTTGATGTACGGCATCGAGCTGGCCTGCCTTGCCGGCGAGAAGCACACCCGGGCCCGAAATGACCTGTTAAAAAAGGTCCAGGGCATTGCTGCCACGCCCCACATCCCGGCGATTCAGGCGCAGTCTGAGCTGATTGACAAAATCCTCCACACCGGCTACCTGGACGACGCAGGAATCAACGAGTTTGAGCACATCCGGGAGGCTCTGCGGGACCTGGCAAAATACATCTCCGGCGAGGCCGCCCGCTACACCACCAATTTTAACGACGAGATCCTGTCCATAGATTGGCAGGAGTCTCATCTGGAGAACGACGACCTGAAAAACTACCGGGCCAGGGCGGAGTTTTATGTCCGCCAGCACCAGGACGAGGCGGTAATCACCAAGCTGAGGGGCAATATTCCCCTGTCCCAAACGGATGTGGAGGCCCTGGAGCGCATCCTCTGGAGCGAGGTGGGTTCCCAAGAGGACTACGAGGCGGAGCTGGGCACCAAGCCCCTGGGGGAGTTCGTCCGGGAAATCGTAGGGCTGGATATGCGGGCAGCCAAGGAGGCCTTTTCTGAGTATCTGAACCGCGTCGATCTGGACAGCCGGCAGATTTATTTTGTAAACCAGATTGTGGAATATATTGTACACAACGGGCTGATGAAGGACTTTTCCGTCCTCCAGGGTCCGCCCTTCACCGACCAGGGCAGCGTGGTGGAGGTGTTCACCGACCTGTCCCTCTGGCTGGGCATCAAGGCGGTAATCGACAAAATCAACGCCAACGCGGTGTCGTGACCTATGGCAAAACAGGCCGCCTTTCTGGGATTATCCCTCTGCGTTTTCCAAAATTGTACCAAAAAGCCCCTCCCGAAGGAGGGGCTTTGGCTTACGCTTTCTTGGCCCGGTTGATGGCGGCCAGGATGGCCCGCAGGGGGGCCAGGTTGATGTTGTGGGACAGGCCCACTCCCCAGTACTGCTTGCCGGTGCGCTGGTCCTGGAGGAGGATATAGGCCACGCCCTGGGAGTCGGAGCCGTCGGTGATGGCGTGGGAAGCGTAGTCCAGGAAGGTGAACCGGGAAATTTTCTCCCCCTGGATGGCGTTAAAGAAGGCGTCGATGGGGCCGTTGCCCTCGCCGGACACCTCAAACACCGTGTCGGTGTGCCGCAGGGTGCCGGCAAACGCCACATGGGAGTGGCCCTCCTCGTCCACCGTCTCCTGGAAGGCGTGCTTGAGCAGCTGGTAGGGCTCCTTCACGTCGATATACGCCTGGTGGAACAGCTCGTTGATCCGCTCCGGGGCAATCTCCTTGCCCACCTTGTCGGTCTCCACCTGGACGATGTGACCGAACTCGGGGTGCATGGATTTGGGCAGGTCGAAGCCAAAGTCGTGCTCCATAATATAGGCGGCGCCCCCCTTGCCCGACTGGGAGTTGATGCGGATGATGGGCTCGTATTCCCGACCCACGTCGGCGGGGTCGATGGGCAGGTAGGGGATTTCCCAGTACTCGGTGCCCGAGGACTTCATATACTGCACGCCCTTGTTGATGGCGTCCTGGTGGCTGCCGGAGAAGGCGGTAAAGACCAGCTTGCCGGCGTAGGGCTGGCGGTCGCCCACCGGCATCTTGGTGCACCGCTCGAACATCTCTTTAATCTTGTTGATCTGGGAAAAATCCAGCTTCGGGTCCACCCCCTGGGTGTACATATTCATGGCCAGGGTGACCATGTCCACGTTGCCGGTGCGCTCGCCGTTGCCAAAGAGGGTAGCCTCCACCCGGTCGGCTCCGGCCAGCAGGCCCATCTCGGTGGTGGCGACCCCGCAGCCCCGGTCGTTGTGGGGGTGGAGGGAGATAATGGCGCTGTCCCGGCCGGGAATTTTGCGGCAGAAGTACTCCAGCATGTCGGCAAACTGGTTGGGCATGCAGTTCTCCACGGTGGTGGGCAGGTTGAGGATCACCTTGTTCTCCGGGGTGGCGTGGAGGTGGTCCAGCACCGCCTGGCAAATTTCAACGGCGTAGTCCATTTCAGTACCCATAAAGGATTCCGGGGAGTATTCAAAGCGCAGATTCATACCGGATTCAATCATGGGCTGGGACATCTCATAAATCAAATCGGCGGCGTCGGTGGCGATTTTGGTGATGCCGTCGGTGTCCATGTGGAAGACCACCTTCCGCTGAAGGGTGGAGGTGGAATTATAGAAGTGGAGGATGACGTTCTTGGCCCCCTGGATGGCCTCGAAGGTCTTCTTAATCAGGTGCTCTCGGGCCTGGACCAGCACCTGGATGGTCACGTCATCGGGGATGTGGCCCCCCTCGATGAGCTCCCGGCAAATTTCATACTCCGTCTCGCTGGCGGATGGGAAACCGATTTCGATCTCCTTCACGCCGATATCCACCAGGGTGTGGAAGTACTCCAGCTTCTCGGCCAGATTCATGGGGTCCACCAGGGCCTGGTTGCCGTCCCGCAGGTCCACGGAGCACCAGGTTGGGGCCTTGGTAATCACCCGGTCGGGCCAGGTGCGGCCCCGGATGGGCTGGGGGGTAAAGGGGATGTACTTTTCAAATTTGGGTTTCATAACGGTTTCCTCCTCGTAATTGGTCAAGGGACAAGCAAAACGCCCCTGACCCTATTTTTAAGGTCAGGGGCGTGTATCACACGCGGTACCACCCTGGTTCGACGGACAGTTGCCTGTCAGCCCTCACAGCCTCCAACAAGGCTCTGGCCGGTAACGGGGCCAGTCGTTCCGCCCTACTTGACCTTCAGGCGGACTGCTCGGGGGCCAGTTATCCACAGCGTGACCCACACCGGCTCGCACCGCCCGCCGGCTCTCTGAGTGGGAGAAGGCTGTCTTTTTCCCCTTCATCGCATTTGCTTAGGGGATATTGTAGCGGATTGTTTTGGGTTTGTCAAGCAAAAAATTCTTCCGTGTGTGTCCATGGGCGTTTACAGCGGAGCCCTCCGCATGTCAAGCGTTGCCGAACTCGCTGAAGAAGCGGTCGTGAATGGCCTGGACGGCCCGGTCGGCGTCCCGCTCGTCCACCAGGACGGACACCTTGATCTCGCTGGTGGAAATCATATTGATGTTGATGCCGGCGGAGAACAGGGCCTCGAACATCTTGCAGGCCACGCCGGCGTTGTTGGCCATGCCGGCGCCCACGATGGACACCTTGGCCACCTCGGTGCTCACCTCGATAGCCTTGCAGCCGATAACCTCCTTGTTCTCCTCCATCAGCTCCCGGGCGGACTGGGCGTCCCCCTCCGCCACGGTAAAGCTGATATCCTTGCTGCCGTCACGGCCGATGGACTGGAGGATAATGTCCACGTTGATGTTCTTCCTGGCCAGCAGAGAGAAAATTTTAAAGGCGATACCGGGCTGGTCCACCAGCCCAATCAAAGCGATGCGGGCCACCTCCTTGTCCTTGGCCACACCGCTGACATGGGTCTTTTCCATAGTCTTCACGACCTCCTTCACTTTTGTACCGGGCTTTCCGCTGAAGCTGGACAGCACCTCCAGATTGACGTTGTACCGCTTGGCCATCTCCACCGAGCGGTTATGGAGCACCTGCGCCCCCAGGCTGGCCAGCTCCAGCATCTCATCGTAGGTAATCTCGTCGATCTTTCGGGCCCCCGTCACATGGCGGGGATCGGCGGTGTACACGCCGTCCACGTCGGTGTAAATCTGGCACAGGTCGGCGTGGAGGGCGGTGGCCAGCGCCACGGCGGAGGTGTCGGACCCCCCCCGGCCCAGGGTGGTGACGTCGTCATACTTGTTAATCCCCTGGAAACCGGCCACCAGCACGATTTTCTTCTTGTCCAGCTCCTTCTGAATGCGCTCGGTGCGCACCCGCTTGATGCGGGCGGCGGAGTAGGCCGAGTCGGTGAGCATCCCCGCCTGCCAGCCGGTGAGGGAGATGGCCTGGTAGCCCATGCGCTCGATGGCCATGGCGCACAGGGAGATGGAAATTTGCTCGCCGGTGGCCAGCAGCATATCCATTTCCCGCTTGGAGGCCCCGGGGTGTATCTCCCGGGCCTTTTCAATCAGGTCGTCGGTGGTGTCCCCCTGGGCGGACAGGACCACCACCACGCTGTGGCCCTTGCGGTAGGTCTCGGTGACGATCCGGGCCACATTGCGGATCTTGTCGGCGTCGGCCACCGAGCTGCCGCCGAATTTTTGTACAATCAATGCCATGTATGGTATTCCCCCTAAAGGTTAAAGTTGCGATATTTTGCAGGGACGGCCTGTGGCCGCCCGCGATTCCCAAACGGTACCATGTAGGGCGCGACGACCTCGGCGCGCCGCCCGAAATAAGCCGACACGTTGCCGCGAGCCGGGCACATTGGGCAGGCGCGGGCCGCCGAGGTCGTCGGCCCCTACATTCTATTCTGTCAGGCCAGCACCCGGAACAGGGAGCCCACATCCAGACCGGCCAGCTTCTCCTGAATCTCCGGCTGGGTCATGGGGGCGGTGAGGAATGCGGCCTCCCCGGCGGGGGCCCCGCTGCGGGCCAGCAGATGAATCTCACCGCACCGCTTCCTGGCCTGGTCGGCGGACACCTGGGCCCGGACGTACCATGCGGAAACCAGGGAATCGGCGGAGACCACCAGGTCGGGTGCCCCCTCCTCCCAGCCGTTGTGCCGGTCCTTCTTCAGGTCCTTGGCGATGTCGATGACGTCGGCCACCACGGCGGAGGCGGTGGGCAGCTTGCCCGCCCCCCGGCCGTAGAACATCACGTCCCCAATGGCGTTGCCGGTGACGGCGATGGCGTTAAACACGTCCTCCACCCCGGCCAGGGGGTTCTCCCCGGGCACCAGGTGGGGGGCGACAAAGGCGCACACCTTGTCCTCGGGCTGGCGGATCGCCCGGCCCAGCAGCTTGATCTTATACCCCACCGAGTCGGCGTAGGCCACGTCCTCCAGGGTGACCCCCCGGATACCCTGGGTGGGCACCTGGTCGGGGTAGACGTGCCGCCCGAAGGCCAGAGCGGCCAGGATGCAGATCTTCCGGCAGGCGTCGTGGCCGTCCACGTCGGCGGTGGGGTCCTTCTCGGCGTAGCCGTTGGCCTGGGCTTCGGCCAGCGCCTGGTCGAAGGTGAGCCCCGCCCGGATCATCCGGGTGAGGATATAGTTGGTGGTGCCGTTGAGGATGCCGGTAACCTGCTCCAGCTCGTTGGCGGCCAGGCAGGAGGTGAGGGGCCGCAGGATGGGGATGCCCCCGCCCACGCTGGCCTCAAAGAGGTAGCTGCACCCGTTGGCCCGGGCCAGCTGGAGCAGCTCATAGCCGTGGGTGGCCACCAGCTCCTTGTTGGAGGTGACCACGCTCTTGCCCGCCTTCAGGGCCCGGGTGGTAAAGTCCAGGGCGATGGTGGCCCCGCCGATAGTCTCCACTACGATGTCCACCTCGGGGTCGTTCTCGATCACGGCGAAGTCCTTCACAAACCGGTCCTGATAGGGACTGTCCGGGAAGTCCCGCACATCCACGATATATTTCAGCCGCACCAGGTCGTCCACCCGGTGGTCGATGAGGCCGCCGTTGGTGGTGAGCACCTCGGCCACGCCGGAACCCACCGTGCCAAAGCCTAAAATTGCTACGTTAACCATTTTTGTTACTCCTTGTCCTGTAAATTATCGCTCTATGAGAGCCTCCCTCTCCGAGGGAGGTGGCACGGCCGAAGGCCGTGACGGAGGGAGTCCGTCAACGAAATACTCCCTCAGTCACCGCCTGCGGCGGTGACAGCTCCCTCTTTGAGGGAGCCCATTTTACCCCGCCAGAATCTCGCACTTGATAACGCCGGGCCCGGCGGACAGACTGGTCAGCACCCCCTCCAGGGAGTCCAGCACGGCGGAGGTCTCCGCCGTCATGGTGACCACAGCGCAGCCGTTCACCGGGATATTCTGGTTGATGGTGAGGATATTCACCCCGGTGCCTGCCAGCACGTTCAGCGCCCCGGACAGAGCCCCCGGCTCGTCCTTGAGCAGCACCTGAAAGGTGACGATCCGGCCGTGGAGCATGTCATTGAAGGGCCGCACCGCGTCCTTATACTTATAGAAAGCGCTGCGGCTGATCTCCACCGCCTGGGCGGCGGCGTTGACCGTCTTCTCCTCCCCGGTCTCCAGCAGCCGCTTGGCTTCGGCCACCTTTCGGAAAATCTCCGGCATCGCCCGGGCTTCTACAATGAAATACCTTGCGGGTTCGCTCATAATCCCCCTCCTGTCCGCGTTGTGCGGTCATTTGTTTTTCATGTGTGGTCCATTGTACCACATTCCCCTCCCAGCCGCAACCTTAAAAACTTCGTCTTATTGGAGGAAGTTCTCCGTAAATGAACGCTCATTTTTTGTCAGAACCTACAATTTTTTCGCAGAACAGCGCCGCGGAGCACAGTCCGCGGCGCTGTAAAGGTGTATTGCTACCCCGCCATGCTGTCGATAGGCGGCAGCGGGTCGATGGGGACGTCGGGCACAGTGGTCCCGCCGGGGTTGGTTGGGCCGGTGCTCCCCCCGGGATTTGCGGGGTCAGTGGTCCCGCCCGGATTGTTGGGTCCGGTGCTCCCACCGGGGTTGCTGGGGTCGATCACGCCCGGGTCGATGGGGAGGAAGGGGTTATTGGGGTCAAAGGGTAAGAAGGGGTTGTTGGGATCAAATGGGTCCACCGGGAGGGGCGCCTCGGTGTGGAGGGTGCACTGACCATAGGCGGAGGCAGAGGGATAATCCCACTGGGCGTCTCCAGCCACGGCGCTGCCAATCTGCTCCCGGCCGAAGTTGGGCAGGCAAATCTCCTTTCTGCTCTCCTCCGGGCAGAACTCCCCTGCCTGATAGTACAGGCCGGTTTCGGAGCCGTCCTCCTTGAGGACGGGGCACTCGGTACAGATGGTTATTACCGTCTCGGCGGTGTGGTAGGGGCACTCCTGGCCCTCCGGGAAGCTCTCCGGGAAGATGCTCCCGCTGGCCGCCCGGCTTCCCCGGGGGTCCATGGAACACCACTTGGTGGCCAGCAGACCGCTGTCCATGCAGTAGGTGATGGAGCGGCGGCCGCCGGGGTCGGCGTAGTTTTTATCCTCCAGGCCCTCGTGGAGGGGCACCATCACCTGGTTCCACAGCACTGCGGCGGGGTTTTTGCCCTTCAGGCTCATCTTGTAGGGGGTCTCGTAGCCCACCCAGACGACGGCGGTATAGTAGGGAGTATAGCCGGCAAACCAGCGGTCGTTGTTGTCGCTGGTGGTGCCCGTCTTGCCGGCGGCATGCTGGCCCTTGATGCCCAGGCCGTAGGCAGTACCGCCGCCGGTAAACACGCCCTGAAGCATATCATTCATATACCAGGCGGTGGTGGGCTTGATGACCTGCTCCCGCTCCAGAATGTTGTCCACCAGAGTGACCTCCTGGCCATCCACCAGCTGAGTAATTTTCAGCACAGTGCGGGAGCCCTGATAGATGCCGTTGTTGGGGAAGACGGAGTAGGCCTCGGCCATGTCCCGGACGTTGGTGCCGTCGGTGAGGCCGCCCATGGCCAGGGAGGTGGTGATATCGCTGGTCCACTTACCCCGGATCATGCGGCCCTCCTCCAGGTCGATGTGGTATTTGTCCTGAACAAATTTGAAGCTCTCCTCCGGGGTGACGTAGTCGTTCATCAGCCGGACCGCGATGGTGTTCAGCGACTGCTTCAGGCCCTCCCGCACGGTGAGGTGGCCCTGGTAGCGGGTGGTGCCCGAGTTCAGGGGCCAGGCCTTGCCTCCCAACATCTGATAGGGGTAGTCGTCCAGCACCGAGTAGGGGCTGACCTTGTTGAACTCCAGGGCCGGGGAGTAGACGGCCAGAGGCTTGAAGGAGGAGCCGGGCTGACGGTTGCCGCCCCCCTCGCCGATGGCGAAGTTGCCTACCCGGTTTGCTGTCTTCTCCTCCGCGAACTTACCGCAGATGGCCACCAGGTTGCCCGTCTCATTTTCAATGACGCAGATGGTGGACTGCATCTGCTGGCCGTCCTTGGCGGTGTAGTCCAGGTTGTCCCGGTTGCTGTAAATCTCGTCCACGATACCCTGGGCGCGGGGGTCGTAGGCGGTGTAGACCCGCAGGCCGCCCCGCTGCATGGCCTGCTTGGTGCGCTGGTTGGACCAGCCCAGCTTGTCCGCCATGATGTCCTGCACCTCGGAGATGACGGTCTCCTCATACCAGGTGTAGATATCGTCGGTGTTCTCCTGGCCCTGGTCCTTTACAAAGACCAGCTCCTCGGCCACCGCCGCGTCGTACTCCTCCCGGCTGATCATCCCCTGCTCCAGCATCTGGTTGAGGATGACCTCCTGGCGGTACTTGTTCCACTGGCGGGCGTCCCAGATTTCATCCGTGTTGAAGCCTCGGGAGCGGGCAAAGGAGTAGGGCCCGTATCTGGAAGGGTTATTGGTAATGCCGATTAGGCTGGCGCACTCGGCTAGGGAGAGCTCAGACACCGGTTTTCCGAAATATCCCATGGCGGCCGACCCCACCCCCTCGAACTTGCTGCCCAGGGGGATGGTGTTCAGGTAGTAAGTGATGGTGTCCTCCTTGGTGTTGTTTTGAGTAAACCGGAAGGCCCGGACAATCTCAGTAATCTTCCGCTTGACGGTGGTCTCATTGTAGTTGGTCTGGTTCTTAATCAGCTGCTGGGTGATGGTGGAGCCACCGGAGATTTCCCCTCCGGTGAACATTCGGAGCACCGCCTTGCCCGTCCCCCGCCAGTCCACGCCGGGGTGGGTCCAGAAACGCCTGTCCTCGATGGCCACGGTGGCGTTAATCAGGTCTTTGGGAATCTCCTCAAAGTCGGTCCACACCGAGCTGGTCACGTTGAGCAGCTTGGTCATCTCCACATACTGCCCGGTGGTTTTGTCCTGGTAGTACATGATGCTGTCCTCGTTCCAGACAAAATCGTCGGGGCTGAGGTCGGCAATGGGAACGATCACCTCATTGATGTAGACCGCCGCGAAGCAGGCCAGCAGCGCACCGGTACACAGGCCAATGAGGATCAGGGTGCCGATGGTCTTAAAAATCCAGCCAATCACCCGGCCCACGGTAATGCCGCCCTTCTTTTTCTTTCTCCGCCGCTTTTTAGGCGCGTCGGGCGCCTGGCGGCTCCCCCCGGAGGACGCCCGGTGAGAGGGCGCCTGGCGGCGGGAGGGATAGTCGCTGTTCTCATACAGCGAGGAATGTTCCTTGTAATCAGACACGATAAATACCTCCAGCTGGCCCGGAAAATCCGGCGTTCCAGCCTGTGCTCAGATTCGTAAATGGCCAACCTGGTCATTTCGGCGGCCGGACGGGTGCGCCCAATCCGCGTCCATGATCCAATTGATAGCTATTATACCATAAACTGTTGGATTGTCCACCCTTGATTGGGTCGAAGCGGGAAACTTCAAAATTTCTTAAAATTTACCTGCACTTCCCCCTTGCATTTTTCCCGCAGTCGGGGTAAAATAAAAGCACAAAACGACAGGAGGACGCCGCCCTATGGAAGAAAACTTCGGCCCCGATTTTATCACCGTCACCGACGAGGACGGCAACGACTTTGAGCTGGAGCTGGTAGATACCCTGGAGCACAAGGGCGTCACCTACTACGCCATGTTCCCTGCCGTGGAGGAGGACGAGGCCACCGGCGAACCCAAGGATGTGGACGCCGACGACGAGGAGTACGGCCTGGTTATCATGAAGGGCATCCAGGAGAACGGCGAGGAGCTGCTGTCCACCCTGGACTCCGATGCGGAGCTTGACGAGATTTACGAGCTGTTTATGGAACGCTTCTTCCAGGACGAGGAGGAGGAAGCCTGAAACGCTTATATTCCTGCTCGGTGCGTGATGGGCTCTTTTAAACCCACATTTTTAAAACGGGACGCCCACCTCACGGCGCGGCTTGCAGGCCTCCCGGCCCCCTTATGAGGTCAGCTGGACGTTGGAAGCAGAAAAACGTCGTGGAGGCGACCCACCTGCCATTCGTGCAGGTTTTAAACGGGTCCACACGGCCAGAGCGGGGTATAAAAAGCCATAGTGACCCCAGCGTTTGGGCCGCGGCATTTGCGCCGCGGTCTTTCCTATTTATAAACAATGTGTAAAACTCCCCCGTCCCTCTTGCAATTCGGGCCGGTTTTTAGTATAATAGCTCGGAAATGCCCGCGGGGCACTTCCCCAAAGGCCGGCCAGGGTGCCGGCCTCTACTACCGAAAATGAGAGGACTGAAGCAACTGTGAGTGCAGAGAAAAAGGCCCAGAACAGGGCCGAACGGGCGGAAAAACGCCGTCAGGAGGAGCAGAAGGACAGCCGGTCTGTGGTTATCTACTCCGTTATTGCCGTTCTGGTGGTGGTAGCGGCTGTCGTCATGATGCTCTTTAACAGCGGTATCCTCCAGCGCAGCCTCACCGCCCTGAACGTCAACGGCGCCAAGTACACCGCCGCCGATGTGCAGTATTACTACACCAGCCTTTACAACGAGCAGGCCCGGCAGTACCTGTTCAACTCCGCCGCCTCGGTGAAGAAGCAGGTCTACGACGAGGCCACCGGCCAAAGCTGGTATGACCACCTGATGGAGCTGGCAGTGGAGCAGCTCACCCGCAACACCGCCCTGGCCCAGCAGGCCGAGGCCACGGGCCACACCCTCTCCGCCGAGGCCAAGGCCTCCCTGGACGACACCCTGGCCCAGCTGGAGACCGCCTGGATCGGCTACAACCAGCCCAGCCGTGACGCCTTCATCCGGGCCAATTTCGGCTCCGGCATGACCTATGACCGGCTGGTCTCCCTCCTGAACATGGAATATCTGGCCAGCGACTACGCCCAGACCAAGCTGGACGCCATCGACCACTCCGACGCCGACTACGACGCCTACTATAAGGAGCACGCCGACGAGATGGACACCGTGATCTACTCCCTGTTCACCTTCCGCACCCAGGTCCCCACCACCGACGACGAGGGCAACACCATCGAAATGACCGAGGCCGAACAGGCCGCCGCTCTGGAGGAGCTGAAGCCCGCCCAGAAGGCCCTGGCCGACGAGGTCCTGTCCAAGCTGAAGGGGAACGCCGACCTGGAGAAGCTGGCCGAGGAGTATGAGGACCAGCTCTATGACTCCTCCATCTCCAGCCGTACCACCGGCTCCACCCTGTCCCTCTACACCTCCTACGCCGACTGGCTGCTGGATAGCAGCCGCAAGGCCGGGGACGTGACCGTCATCGAAAACGGCGGGGAGACCTATTACTACTACTATGTGGTCCGCTACGAGGGCCGGGAGCTGGACCAGGAGGAGACCCACACCGTCCGCCACCTGCTGGTCCGGGCCGGTGACGCCAGCACCACCGACCCCACCCAGGAGCAGTTTGACGCCGCTGAGACGAAGGCCCAGGAACTGTGGGACCAGTGGAAGGCCGGCGAGGCCACTGAGGAGTCCTTCGCCGCCCTCGCCTCCACCGCCAGCAATGACGACGCCAGTTCCCGCTCCACCGGCGGCCTGTACGCCAACATCACCAGCACCTCCGGCTATGCGGAGGCCTTCCGGGACTGGGCCCTCGACTCCGCCCGCAAGGAGGGGGATGTGGACCTGGTGAAGACCGAATACGGCTGGCATCTGATGTACTACGTGTCCACCAACGACCCCGTCTGGCGGCAGAGCACCACCGCCGCCCTGCAAAGCCAGGACTATGAGCAGCTGGCCGAAAGCGCCACCCAGGGCTGGAACATCAGCCAGGGCATGGGCATGAAGCTGGTCAAGGCATAGGTCCCCGATAATACGCTTGTCTCATAAATTCAGGAAAGCTGCCGCATGTAGGGCAAGGGCTCTGCCCTTGCCTTATTTTATCCCCTTACGGGGATAGGCAGGGGTAAAACCCCTGCCCTACATGACGCACCGGCCAGTATTTCCAGAGGCGTTCCGAATTTATGGGACGGCGTGCCCAATAAAACCATAAAAACTCCCGTATTCATCGTGAATACGGGAGTTTTTCCTATTGTTACGACTGTTCCAGAGCCGCGTCCTGAAGGCGGTCAAAGGCCGCCATGCACTCGTCCACGGTGGCGCCGCCCAGCAGCTCCCGCACAATCAGGCAGGTGTTGCCCCACTGCTCCACGCTCATCCCCGCGTTGGAGCCCAGCACATAGACGCCCTCCTCGATCCGGTCGTTGAGGGGCCGCAGCGCAGGGACGCAGTCCACCTTCACGTTCTTCGAGGGGGAAATGACCCGGTTGGCCTCGGAATAAACCTGAAGGGCCTCGTCAGACACCATGATGTTCAGCACCTCGGCCGCGTCCTCCCGGTGCTCCGCGTCGGCACCCACAGCCAGCCCCGTCATGGACACCACCGGCATCTGCCCCCGGCTGCTGGGGAAGCCGATGACCTGCATCTCAAAGTCCGTCCTGCCGTAGGCGGTCTCGGTGTTGGCCGCCCCCCAGTAGGCCATGACGATGGGGGTCTTGCCCGCCAGGAAATCCGGCCCTTCCGCCTCGATGGCCTCGCTGTAAAAGGCCTTTTCCGCGTCGATATAGCCGTTGTCGATCAGGGTCTGGAGAAACTCAAAGCCGGGGCGCATATAGTCGCTATACCGGGCCTCGCCGCGGTTGAGGGCGTCAATCTCCGCCTGGGTGCTGCTGCCGTTGTACAGGTCGGCGTAGGCCTGGGCGAACACAAAGGTCTCCAGCCACCAGCGGTTGGCCCCGACGGGGGTTTCGATGCCGTTCTCCCGGAACACCCGGCAGCACTCCAAAAACTCCTCCGGCGTCTCCGGCAGGGCCAGTCCGTACTGCCTGAACAGGTCCACATTGACAAACAGGCCGTAGGCCACCACCTCCTGGGGGATGGCCACCAGCTTCCCATCCACCGTGTTGGCGGTGCGGACGACGTCCCGCAGATTTTTGGTGCTGTCCAGCCCGGACAGGTCCATCAGCTTCCCCTCGGCCCCCAGGGCCAGCACGGTGTCCGGATTGAGCAGATACAAATCGTCCATGCTGTTCCGGGCCCGCTCCAGACAGACCTCGTCATAGGTCTTGTCCTGGTAGTTCTCCGCCGTATAGGTCCGGTACACCATGGTCACGTCCAGGGCCTCCTCGGCCATGGCCACCGTCAGGTCGGACGCGGTCCGGGCCACATTTTCTGCGTCGGGGTCTATCTTCTCCATGGGGCTGAACAGATTGACAACCCGCTCCTCCTCCCGGTCCTGCGAGAGGAGATTTTTGGGGTCCTCCTGTCTGCCGCAGGAGGCCAGTGACAGAATGGTCAGCGCCGCCAGACCGGCAGCGATCCACGTTTGGCGTTTCATACCACTTATAAATATTCCTTTCGTCTGCTGAATTGTTGAATGACTTTTTTCAAAAGCTCCATATTCAGGGGCTTGGGCACATGGGCGTTCATGCCGGCGTCCAGGGCGGCCTTCTCGTCCTCGGCAAAGGCGTTGGCCGTCATGGCGATAATGGGAATCTGCCTTGCGTCCTCCCGCTTCAGCCCCCGGATGGTCCGGGCGGCCTCGTGGCCGTTCATCACCGGCATCTGCACGTCCATCAGGATGGCGTCGAACTTCCCCGGCTCCGAGTCCTGGAACCGCTCCAGGGCCAGCAGGCCATTGGCCGCGATCTCACAGGTGGCCCCCTCGATCTCCAGCAGCTCCGCCAGGATTTCCGCGTTGATCTCGTTGTCCTCCGCGGCCAGGAAGTGCATCCCCTTCAGGCTGTAGTTCACCTCGGGCTCGGGCTCGTGGGGGGCTCCGCTCCACAGCTCCTCAATCTTCGTCCGCAGGGCGGAGACAAAGAAGGGCTTTGTGAGGGTGTCCGTGCGGCGGAGGGAAAGGGCCTCCTCCATCCCTGCGGCGTCAAACTCCGCCAGGAGCAGGAGGGGGACGGTATCCGGGAGGGCCTCCCGCAGCGCCCTGGCCGCCTGGAGGCCGCAGGCCTCCCAGTCCAGCAGGACCAGCTGCCACGCCTCGCCGGCCCGCAGACGCTCCAGCGCCTCGTCCGCACCGGCGGCGGCGTCCAGCTCCACGCCGGTGTCCTGCATCAGGGTGAGGATGTTCTCCCGGCTCTCCGGGCTCCCCCCCACCGAGAGGATGCGGTCAATCTCCCACCGGGCCCAGAACTGCCGGTCCGCCGCCTCCTCCAGCACCCGCAGCTCCAGGTCCACCCGGAACAGGGAGCCCCGGTTCACCTCGCTGAAGACCTCGATGGTGCCGCCCATCAGCTCCACAATGCTCTTGGTGATGGCCATGCCCAGGCCGGTGCCCTGGACCTTGTTGGTGGTGCTGTTCTCCGCCCGGGTGAACGCGTCGAAGATGGTTTCCAGGTACTCAGGCGTCATGCCGTAGCCGTTGTCCTCCACCTCGATGCGGATGTGCTCATACTGGTTGGACCGCTGCTTCAGGCCGATGATGCGCAGCCAGATGCTTCCACCCTCCGGCGTGTATTTCACGGCGTTGGACAGCAGGTTAATCAGAATCTGGTTAATTCTGGTTTCGTCTCCCACCAGATACTCGTGGCGGATGCCTTTTACCTCCAGGTGGAACTCCTGCCCCCGGGCCTTGGCCATGGGCTGGATGATGGCGTCCACCGAGGAAACCACGTCGTTAAGGGCAAATTTTTCCAGGTTGAGCACCACTTTCCCGCTCTCAATCTTGGATACGTCCAGAATATCGTTAATCAGGCTGAGCAGGTGCTGCCCGGAGGCGGTAATCTTTTTGGTATATTCCCGCACCTTGGCGGGGTTTTCCGCGTCCCGGGCCAGCAGGGTGGTAAAACCCAGAACGGCGTTCATGGGGGTGCGGATGTCGTGGGACATGTTGGACAGGAAGGTGGTTTTGGACTCGCTGGCAATCTGGGCGGCCTGGAGGGCCTGGGCCAGCTGCTGGCTGTGGAGCTTCCGCTCCTCCTCCCGCTCCCGGCGCACCCTGTCCTGCTGCCTCCAGTTGCGGTAGTACAGGGCGATGCACAGGAAGAAGGCCACCAGCATTGAGCCCACCACCAGAATGATATTCTGGTTGACTGTCCTCCCCTCCTGCTGGATGGCCTCCACCGGCACGTAACCCACCAGGAAAATGGTCCCGTCGTTCACCGACCACATGTAGTTGAGGGCATGTACCCCCCGGATATTGTGGTAAAACAGGGCGTTCCGACCTGTTTTCAGGCAGTCCTCCACCTCCGCCTGTATCTCCGGGTCCTGGATGTTGTTGGCCCGGTAGAAGTCGCTCAGGTTGAGGTGGCCCGCGTTGCGCTGGCCCATCCCCTTGGGCTTCAGGACAAACCGCTGGCTCTCCGCGTCCATAATGTACAGCGAAGCCTGTTTATTGTAAAAGCCGTTGGGGAGGGACTGGTCGATGGCGTCGTACATATACTCGGCATAGAGGGTCCCGAAGGGCTGTCCGTCCCGCTCTACGGGGCATTTGATGGTGTAGGACCAGGTGCCCATGTGGTTCACGTAGGACTGGGAGACCTGCATCCCCAGCACCGTGCCGCCGGCGGAGAAGTCCAGACCCTCCTCGGTGAAGGGCTCCCCGGCGTTGGAGACCCCCTCGGTCCTGCCGGCCAGAATCAGCGACATCTTTGACATGGTCTGATTCTTCTCATAGGCACAGATGTAGGCCTCCGGGTCGTCCACGCGGGCAATTTCCTGGGCAATCAGCCCCTGAAACTCCGCTTCATTGCGCAGAATGGCCTCGATGGTACACTGAATCAGGTCCAGGCTCTCGCTCAGGTTCTGGATGGCGGAGGCCGACATCTCGCGGGAAATTTTCTGGGCGATGGAAAACACCAGCGCCCCAAACACACAAAAAATCAGGATAATGGAAAAAAGCAGGGAGAAACCTCCCCATTTCCGCTGTATTCTTGACGTCCCTTTCATTGACAATCCCCATTCCCATGCTCCGGGAGAGCATTTGACCTTAAAGAAGAACGCACTCGTCAGTTTCCAGGCGGGCCCGCTGCCGCTCTATCTTATTATACTATCCCTCCCCTTTCAGTGTCAATAGATGTTGGGCCGGGGAGTGTCCTGTCGCGCGTTTATTGCAATCAGGAAAATTGGCGCAATTTGTAGGGGCGGCCTGTGGCCGCCCCTACAGAAATCCGCGAATGGAGTGCTACACAGGCTTTCTACTCCCTCTCCCGGTCGTATCGGCTGTAGAAGTCCCGGACCAGGTCAATAAACGTGCGGGCGGCCGGGGAGAGAAACCCGTTTTTCTTATAGACCACCGCCAGCGGACAGGTCAGCGGCGGCTCGCCCACGGTGAAGCAGGCCAGCCGGTCCAGATAGGGGGTGCGGGGGATGCCGCTCTCCTGCAAAAAGGCGAAGCCCATCTTCTCCGCCGCCAGGTTGATGGCGGTGGTGTTGTTGGTGGTCACCAAAATGTTCTGGGGCTCCACGCTGTGGACCGAAAAGGTGTTGTACAGCAGCTTGGACAGCCGCCACCCGGCGGGCAGCATAATCACCCGCTCCCGCTCCAGCAGACGCAGATCGGGGAAGGGCCTGGGGTCGTGGTAGGTGCTGTCCAGCCCATGGAGGGCGGGGTGGTCCCGGTGGCACACCAGGAAGATATGCTCCCGCATCACCGGCTCGTAGGTCAGTTCGGTGAGGTTGTCGGGGGGCTGCATCACGCAGAAGTCGATTACATTGGCCTCAGCCAGCTCCCCCAGCTCGGGCACCGGGGCCTCGTGGAGCACCACCTGCACATCGGGGTACTGCTCCTCAAACAGGGGCAGCACATCGGGCAGGAGTGTGGACCCCCGCCAGGGGGACACCCCGATGTGGAGCACCGGCCGCTTCCGGTCCTGAAGGTCCCGCAGGTCGCTGACCAGCTGCCGGTCCAGAAAGCTCTGCCGCTCCAGATAGGCGTGGAACAGCTCCCCCGCCGGGGTGAGCCGCAGCGGCGAGTGGGAGCGGTCCAGCAGGACCACCCCCAGGCTGCCCTCCAGCTTGGCCAGGTACTGGCTCAGGTATGGCTGGGAGAGATACAGCCGCTCCGCCGCCCGGGAGATGCTCCGCTCCTTGACGATGGTGAGGAAGTAATCCGGGTTTTTGACGAACATGGCCCGCTCAGCCCGGGGGCCAGGTCATGTCCCGGCCGGCCAGCACGTGGAAGTGGAGGTGGGGCACACTCTGCCCCGCCTGCTCCCCGATGTTGGACACCACCCGGTAGCTGTCCAGTTCCAGCTTCTTGCACTGCTGGGCAATTACCGTGAAGATGTGGGCCACCACAGCGGCGTTGTCCTCGTCCACCCCCGCCACTGAGGGGATGTGCTCCTTGGGAATCACCAGGAAGTGGGTGGGCGCCTGGGGGTCGATGTCGTGGAAGGCCAGACACTTCTCGTCCTCGTAAACCTTGCTGGACGGAATCTCCCCGGCGGCGATTTTGCAGAATAAACAGTCGGACATTGGGAAACCTCCTTTGTTTGTCGGTATCTCCATTGTAGCCGATTTCCCACAGATTGCAAGATTTACTTTTCAACCTGTTGCGAAGACTGTCGAAAGCTGGTATAATATTCTGGGTTCTTCCCCGGGAAGGGGGTGAATGTCTTGGAAATTTTGATTGACTTTTTAGTGTCGGTAGGAGCGAGCATAATTGGCAATTATGTGAGCAAATGGCTTAGCCGGCGCCGCAAGAACCCATAAGCATAATGGGAACCCGGAGGTGGCACCCTCCGGGTTCCCTTTTGCGTGTCTGCCTTGGTTTTGATTGACTTCTGGCGATGTTTATTATACCACCGCGCCCTAGTATATGCAAGAGGAAATTTTCTATTTCACTGATTCCGCCGGTACCAGCCCATCCAGGGGGACATCCACGCTCCCGTCCCCGACGCGCAGGGTGAGGGTGCCGCCGAGGAACTGCTCCAGGCTGGTGATCTCCTCCATCCGGAAGGCAATATCCAGGTCCTGATCGCTGCCTGTACTTCCCAACTCGATCAGGGGAACGGTTTGACCGTCCTTCGTGGTCAGCGTCACGCGGTCAACGTTCAGCGCCGAAATCCAGCGGATGTAAGTTCCCGGCTTTGCATCATCAGAACGCAGGGCGACGGGCTCTGCACGCTCCAGCTTCACCTGCAGTGTCATGGGCGACAGGTACAGCCCGGTCACAGAGATGTCCACGCCATCCACCTGCCCGGCCACTTGATTCACCCGAACGATCTGGCCCATATCCTGCCAGGTAACGGGGAACTGGCAGGACCAGTCGCCAGAGTAAACCGTGACATACTGACACAGCTGCGGATCGTACCGTACCAGATCGTTGTTGTGCAGAGACATGCCGCTGATATTCCAGTCCGGCTGAATGCCCTCGCTCAGCTCCATCCGCATCAGCAGGGTCAGGTGGTTGTCCAGCGGGTCGCCGTCGTCCAGCACCTCCGTATGCCACGACCAGCTCTGGTTCAAATCAATTGCTTCCTCAGCTTCATTCAGCAGTTCCGGCATAGACCATTCCATACCGCCGAAGCCCCGGTCAATTCCATCATTCTCCTCGTCCATATCCAGCACCGTTCCCTCGGGGGCGGTGAAGTCGGCCACAATCATGATGTTGTACCGGTCCATCAGCACCTGGGTCACGTGGAGCGTTGCCCCGTTGTCCTCCGCGGTCACGTCCACCGGCACCGCGCCGGGGAACAGCAGCTCCGCCTGTTCCGGGCTTGCGCCGAAGTAGTCCAGCAGGCGCTGGTCGATGCCCGTCACCACGGCGGCTGCGCAGGAAATAACCATCAGCGCGGCGGCGATGGCCACCACGGTCAGTTTTTTCAGCTTCCTCATAGGTTTACCCTTCCTTTCCGGTTCCAGAAGGCGGCGCAGCATGGCCTCCTTCTGTTCCGGGGAGGGGCGGGCCTGGTCAAAGACCCGGCGCAAATTTTCATCCATACTTTTCCACCTCCAGCAGTTCTTTCAGCTTCCAGCGGGCCTGGACCAGCCACCCCCGGACGGTGGAGGGGTTTTTCCCCAGCATCTCCGCCGTCTCCAGGGCGGTGTAGCCCTGGTAGTAGTGGAGATAGAGCACCAGCCGGTATTTCTCCGGCAGGGTGAGGATGGTCTCCCACAGTTCCCCGTCCTCGGGCTGCTCCCAGGTCAGCTTGTTTAATACGTCCTCGCTCTCCCGTCGGGTGCGCCACCAGTGCTTGAGCTGGTTTTTGCACTCGTTCCGGGCGGTGACAATCAGCCAGGCCTTTTCGTGCTCATGATCGCGGAAGGGCCTGTCATACTCCATCACCTTGCGGAAAACCGTCTGGACGGCGTCCTCCGCGTCCGGGACATTCTTCATAAGCATCAGGCAAACCTGATACACCATGTCCACATGCCGCCGGTAGAGGCTGGCCACCTCCTCTTGACTGCGTACGGGCTCCACGGAAAACGCCTCCCTTCTGTCTCCCTCTATTTATAACACAATTGAAGCGGTTGGAATGTTGGAGGGAACAAAAAATTTTTGCAGCAAAAAGCCCCCTTGCTAAAGGCTGCGCCCGCAGGCGCGTTTCGAGGCCAACCGCCGCAAAGCGGCGGCTCTTAGGCCGAGATGGCTGGCACCGCCGTAGGCGGTGACTGGGGGATTCCGTATCACCATGACCGGCAAGACACACACCCGCATAAAAATTTGTGGTAGTTGCACGCAGACGTACAACTTTTGCCCTCCTTCTCCGTATCAATAGGAGGTGACAGCCATGAAAAAAAGAACAGGACGCAGAAAGCGTCCTGTTCGGGATGTGGAAAAAGGGATCAGTCCACCTTGGGGCCGGCGGCCACCAGGGCCTTGCCGGCGTCGTTGCCGGTGTACTTGACAAAATTCTTCACGAAGCGGCTGGCCAGGTCCTTGGCTTTGGTATCCCACTCAGCGGCGTCGCCGTAGGTGTCCCGGGGGTCCAGGATGGCGGGGTCAACGCCGGGCAGGGAGGTGGGCACCTCGAAGCCGAAGTAGGGGATGGTCTTGGTCTCGGCCTTGAGGATGGAGCCGTCCAGGATGGCGTCGATGATGCCGCGGGTGTCCTTGATGGAGATGCGCTTGCCGGTGCCGTTCCAGCCGGTGTTCACCAGGTAGGCCTTGGCGCCGCTCTTCTCCATCCGCTTAACCAGCTCCTCGCCGTACTTGGTGGGATGCAGCTCCAGGAAGGCCTGGCCGAAGCAGGCGGAGAAGGTGGGGGTGGGCTCGGTGATGCCCCGCTCGGTGCCGGCCAGCTTGGAGGTGAAGCCGGACAGGAAGTAGTACTGGGTCTGCTCCGGGGTCAGGATGCTGACAGGGGGCAGCACGCCGAAGGCGTCAGCGGACAGGAAGATCACGTTCTTGGCGGCGGGACCGCGGGAGATGGGCTTTACGATCTTCTCGATGTGGTCGATGGGGTAGCTGACGCGGGTGTTCTCGGTGACGGACTTGTCGGCGAAGTCGATCTTGCCCTCGCCGTCCACGGTGACGTTCTCCAACAGGGCGTTGCGGCGGATGGCGTTGTAGATGTCGGGCTCGGCGTCCTTGTCCAGGTTAATCACCTTGGCGTAGCAGCCGCCCTCGAAGTTAAACACGCCCTCGTCGTCCCAGCCGTGCTCGTCGTCGCCAATCAGCAGGCGCTTGGGGTCGGTGGACAGGGTGGTCTTGCCGGTGCCGGACAGGCCGAAGAAGATGGCGGTGTTCTCGCCGTTCATGTCGGTGTTGGCGGAGCAGTGCATGGAGGCGATGCCCTTCAGGGGCAGGTAGTAGTTCATCATGGAGAACATGCCCTTCTTCATCTCGCCGCCGTACCAGGTGTTGATGATAACCTGCTCGCGGCTGGTGATGTTGAAGATGGCGGCGGTCTCGGAGTTCAGGCCCAGCTCCTTGTAGTTGGTCAGCTTGGCCTTGGAGGCATTGTAGGAGATGAAATCGGGCTTGAAGTTCTTTAGCTCCTCCTCAGTGGGGGCGATGAACATGTTCTTGACGAAGTGGGCCTGCCAGGCCACCTCCATGATAAAGCGGATGGCCATGCGGGTGTCCTTGTTGGTGCCGCAGAACACGTCCATCACATAGAGCTTCTTGTCAGACAGCTCCTGGATGGCCAGGGCCTTACAGGCGTCCCAGGCCTCCTGGGAGGCGGGCTTGTTGTCGTTCTTGAACTCGTCGGAGGTCCACCACACGGTGTCCTTGGAGTTCTCGTCCATTACGATGAACTTGTCCTTGGGAGAGCGGCCGGTGTAGATGCCGGTCATCACGTTGACAGCGCCCAGCTCGGTCATCTGGCCCTTTTCAAAGCCCTCCAGCGCGGGGTCCATCTCCGCCTCAAAGAGCTGCTCATAGGTGGGGTTGTAGACGATTTCCTTGATCCCGGTAATGCCGTACTTTTCCAGACCGTAGGTTTCCATAGATAAGTTCCTCCTTATTAAAATGGTGAAAATGGTCATCCATTCCGATCGTGCCTTATTTTACCCCATTTTCCAGGGCTTTGCAAGAGACAAGTGAGGGAAAAACACTAAATGGTTAAAAGGGTCAAACCAGGCCCCGCAAGCGGCGGGACAGTTGGGCAAATTGGGGAATGGACAGCCGTTCTCCCCGGACGTCGGCGGGCAGGGAGCAGGCCGCAATGGCCTGGGACAGCGTCTCTTTGGTGTACTGCCCGCCCAGACCGGCGGACAGGCTGTTGAGCAGAGTCTTGCGCCGCAGGGCGAAGGCCGCCCGCACCACCCGGAAAAAGTGGTCCGGGTCGTCCACCTCCGCCGGGGCGGGCCGGGGGACCATCCGCACCACCGCCGACGTCACCTTGGGGGCGGGGATAAAGCAGTCGGGAGGTACTTCAAAGAGCAATTCCGGGGCGGTATAATACTGGCAGTAGACAGAAAAGGCCCCGTAGTCCCTGCTCCCCGGCCGGGCGCAGATGCGTTGGGCCACCTCCCGCTGGATCATCACCGTAATGCTGGCGAAGCAGCTTGCCTCAATGAGGGCGGTAATGGCCGGGGTGGTGATATTGTAGGGCAGGTTGGCGCAGGCGATGGGGGTCAGCCCCTGAAATTTTTCCCCGGCCAGGGCGGGAATATCCGTCTTCAAAATGTCGCCGGGCACCACCTCCGCGTTGGGACAGTCTGCCAGCGTCTCGGCCAGGATGGGCAGCAGGGAGCGGTCCAGCTCCACGCTGACCACCTTGTCCGCCCGGCCGGCCAGCTGGCGGGTAAGGGGGCCGATGCCCGGCCCCACCTCCAGCACCCCCGTGCCGGCCCCGGCCCCCGAGGCGGCGGCGATGTCCTGGGGCACCCAGTCCGCAATCAGGAAGTTCTGCCCCATGGACTTGGAGAAGCGGAAGCCGTGCCGGGCCAGCAGGGCTTTGATTTCATTGATATTGCAGAGGTCCATTATTTTGCTCCTTCATAAAATGCGGCGTCCCGGAGGGGACGCCGACGTTTTTACAGAATATGCACCGACTCCGGGTCGAACACCAGGGAGCACCTCTCGCCCACCTGGTAGATGCGCTTGTTCTTGGGGTTGTAATCGGTGAGCTTCACCAGGGAGTTCCCCACCTTCACGTGGTAGTTCTGGTAGGAGCCCATGAAGCAGGACAGAACCACCTCGCAGGGCAGGCCGCCCTCGTCCTTCAGCACGGCGGACTCGGGCCGCAGCACCACGGTGTACTCCTTCCCCTGGGCCATCCCCTCCCTGGCGGGGACCCGGGTGGGGTGGCCCTCCACGTTGAGAATGGCGTGGCTGCCGTCCATCTTTTCCAGGGAGCCCTTGAGGAAGTTGGCTTCTCCGATGAAGTCGGCCACAAACTCGCTGTTGGGGTGGTAGTAAATCTCCTGGGGGGAGCCCATCTGGGCCACCACGCCCTTGTTCATGATGATGATGTTGTCCGACAGGGCCATGGCCTCGCTCTGGTCGTGGGTGACGTAGATGGCGGTGATGCCCACCTCCTGCTGGATGCGGCGGATCTCGGTGCGCATGGACACACGCAGCTTGGCATCCAGATTGGACAGGGGTTCGTCAAAGAGGAGCACGCTGGGTTCAATCACCAGGGCCCGGGCCAGGGCCACACGCTGCTGCTGGCCGCCGGACAGCTGGTTGGTCATGCGGCCCTCCATGCCGGTGAGCTCCACCAGGTCCAGAATTTTCATCACCCGCTCCTTGATCTCGGCGGCGGGCACCTTGCGCAGCTTCAGGCCGTAGGCCACGTTGTCAAAGACGTTGTAGTGGGGGAGAAGGGCGTAGCTCTGGAAGACCATGGCGGTGTCCCGCTTGTTGGGGGTGAGGGCGTTTATGGCCTCGTTGCCCAGGTAAATCTCCCCCTCGTCGGGGCTCTCGAAGCCGGCGATCATCCGCAGGGTGGTGGTCTTGCCGCAACCCGAGGGGCCCAGCAGGGTGACGAAGGAGCCCGGCTCGATGGTCAGGGAGGTGTCCTTCACCGCGTAAAAATCCTTGCCGGTCTTGGGGTCCTGGTAGATTTTAGAGATGTGGTCCAGACGGACCCCCTTTTTTTCTTTGGACATGGGTTAACCCTCCTTGATTTTTTTACTGGTGCCGAAGTATTTGATAAACAGGTTCATCAGCAGCACCGAGCCGTATGTAATGAGGATCAGTATGGTGGCAAAGGCGCAGGCGATGGAGTAGGCCCCCTTCTCGGCAAACTCGTTGATCTGCACGGTGATAAGCAAGAACTGGGGCGTCACCAGCAGGATGATGGCGGAGATGGCGGTGATGGACCGGACAAAGGCGGTTACCAGGCCGCTGAGGAAGGAGTCCTTAATCAGGGGCAGGGTGACGGTCATAAATACCTTGAAGCTGTCCGCGCCCATGTCGTAGGCCGACTCCTCGATGGACTTGTCGATCTGCCGCAGGGCGGAGATGCCGCTCCGCGTTCCGGTGGGCAGGGAGCGCACCACAAAGACGATAATCAGAATGGCCGCGCTGCCGTAGATGCCGCCTAGGATGCCGTTGGGGAACAGGCCGTGGAGGGCGCCGGCCTCCCGGATCACCTGGCCGTTCTCCACCACCTGGTCAGCGAAAATGGACCAGTCGCTGCTGTGGAACAGGCCGCCGGAGAAACCCCGAATGTAGCCCACGCCCAGCACCGTGCCGGGGACGGCCATGGCCAGCATGGACACCGCCTCGATAAAGCCCTTGGACCTGAACTTTCGCTTGACCACCAGGTAGGAGATAATCATGGAAAGCAGGGCGGTGATAGGTGAGGCGATAAGGGACAGCACGAAGGAGTCCCTAAAGGCCTGCAGGCCGTGGTAGCGGGTGAATACCTGGCCGAACCACTTGAAGGTGAGGGGGGTGAACTTGTAGCCCCAGGTGGGGAACAGGGCCCCGATGGGCACACAGGCGTACATCAGGATGACAAAGAAGGTGGCCAGGGAGCAGAGGACGGTGAGGGGAACGGTGACGCTCCGGTCCTCAATGAGCATCCGGCCCCGGCTGGCCTTGCCCGTGAGGGTGGCCGCCGTCTTGGCCTCCAGGTAGTACTTCTGCACCGCGAACATAAGCAGGGTGATGGACAGCAGCACCACGGCCATGGCTGCCGCGCCCTCCTTGTCGTAGGCGCCGGTGATCTGGAGGTAGATGGTGGTGGCCAGGGTGTCGTAGGAGCCGCCGATAATCATGGGGTTGGCGAAGTCGGCGATGGACTCGATGAAGGTGACCAGGAAGGCGTTGCCCAGGCCGGGGAGGAGCAGGGGGAAGGTGACGGTGGTGAACACCGTCCACCGGCTGGCCCCCATGTCCCGGGCGGCCTCCTCCAGAGAGGGGTCGATGTTTTTGAGCAGGCCCTTGAGCATCATGTAGCAGACGGGGAAGAAGGTGAGGGTCTGTACAATCACAATGCCCCAGAAGCCGTATACGCTGTTGTCATAGATGCCCAGCAGGAAGCGGGTGATGATGCCCGACTTGCCAAAGAGCATAATCATAGACAGAGAGAGGACGAAGGGAGGCGACACCACCGGCAGCATGGACACCACCTTGAACAGGCCGCCCACGATTCGGCTCATTTTCACGTAGACCTCCACGTAGGCGAAAAGCAGGCCCACAATGGTGGACAGGATGCCCACCAGAAAGCCCACCTTTAGGGTGTTGCCGATGGCTGTAACAAAGGTAGGCATGGCCATGATGCGCCGGAATGTGTCTATGGTGAAGCCCTGTCCGCCGTAGAAGCTGTCTACCAGCAGTATGGCCAGGGGGTAGAGGATAAACAGGGTTAAAAAGGTAATCAAAACAATGATGGTGCCCACCATAACGGGGTCAGCCATCAGCTTTTTCCGGTCCAGGGCTGCGCTCTGGCTTTTTGCCATATGGGTTCCCTCCTTTGGGTTTGTGTAGGGCGTGACGACCCGGCACGCCGCCGCGATTATTGCCGGCACAGGCCGGCCGGAAATATCCGGCGCGCCGGGTCGTCGCGCCCTACAGACGAGTCAGAGAAATAAAACGGGGGGACGGCGGTGTGCGCCGTCCCCCGCTTTTGCGGTGTATTACTCTGTCTGGAAACGGCCGGTGTCGCCGGTGTTGGCGCCGGAGCTGGCCAGAGCGTTCATGACTTCCTCCACATAGGTGCCGATGTTCTTGGTGGCGTCTTCAAAGTCATAGTCCATCACGTTGTTGGGGTCCAGGCCGAAGTCGTAGGCGGCTTGGGGCTGCTCGGCGTTGTCCAGGACCAGGAACTGGTAGGAACCAACCTCGTCGGCCTGGTTCACGCAGTCGGGGGACAGGGCGTACTCAATCCACAGCTTGGCGGCGTTGGAGTGCTTGGCGCCCTTGAAGATGGCGGTGGCGCCGATCTCGCAGGAGGTGCCGCTGGAGGGGATGATGAGCTCGATGTTGCCGTAGCCGTTGTCCAGAATCTGGGTGATGCCGTCATGCAGGAAGCCGATGCCGATGATGCACTCGCCGGTGCCCACGTTCTTGGAGGGGCCGGAACCGGACTTGGTATAGACCTCGATGTTCTTGTCCAGGTCTACCAGGTACTGGATGCCCGCGTCGTGGCCCTTCTTCTGGATCATGGTGTTGATAACCAGCTTGGCGGTGCCGGCGGTGTTGTAGTTGGACAGCCAGATCAGGCCCTTATACTCGGGCTTGAGCAGGTCATCCCAGTCCTGGGGGGCCTCCAGGCCCATCCGGTCCAGCTCGTCCTTGTTGACCATAAAGCCCAGGATGCCGGTGTAGATGCCGTGCCACATGTTGTCAGCGTGCTTGTACACGTCCTTGGTGATGTGGGAGGCGTTGATGGCCGCGTAGGGCTCCAGCAGGCCCTCAGCCGCTACCACATTGTAGGGGTCGGTGGTGCCGCCGAACCAGACGTCGGCGGAGGGGTTGCCGTTCTCCTCCTCGATCTTGGCCTGGACCTCACCGGTGGACAGGCGCTGATAGGTGGTCTTGATGCCGTAGAGCTCCTCGAACTTCTGGCAGGCTGCGGCCAGGTAGTCCTCCTCGCAGGAGCCGTAGACCACCAGCTCGCCCTCGGCCTTGGCGGCCTCGATCAGCTCGGCCATGGGGTCGTCAGCGGGGGTGCTGACGTCGCCCTGAGAGCTGTTGGACTGGCTGCCGGGGGTGGACTGCTGTCCGCCCTGGGACTTGTCGCCGCCACCGCCGCAGGCGGCCAGGGACAGCACCATGGCGGAAGCCAGCAGCATGGATAAAAGTTTCTTCACGTTTCATTCCTCCATTTCTGATTTCGTCCTCTCAGCAGGGGCGTTTGCTTCTGCCCGGGACCTGTCTATTGTAAAACTTTAGGGCGAAAAAGTCAATATGCCCAAAACAACTTTTTTGCAAATCTAAAAAACTGGCTATTCTGTGGAGTAGACCCGAAAACGGACCAAACCGGGGCCAAAAGGGACCAAAAAGAGGGACGTGTGGAAAACACGTCCCTCTGAACAGATTCAATCCATTGGAATTTCCAGGTCTTCAAGCCGGTCAGGCCGGGGTGGTATCCCCCTCGTTCAGGGGCTCCGCCCCCTGGACGGGCGCCGGGGCGTCGGTCTCCTGCTGTGCCAGCGCGTAGGGGATTTTGGGCATGTAGATTCGTCTCACCGAGGAGTCGGTCTGGGCCCCGCCGCCCTGGGACACCGTGGTCCCGGAGGTGGTTCCGCCGCCTGCGGGGAGCCGGTCCTCGTCCTCGATCCGCCAGGTCACCTGGCCGTTCTCCACCTTCAGCCGGGGGCCGTAGGCGCTGGCGTAGGCCGTGCCGCGGGAGGCCCGCTCCTCGGCGGCGGCCTTCTGCTCGGCCTCATACTGACGCCGGGCGCGGTTGACCTGGACGGTGGAGAAGCCGAAATAGCCCCACAGGGCCAGTTCACCGATTCCCACCACCACCAGAAGGAGGGTCAGAATGGTGAGAAGGGGGTTTCGCTCCTTGGGGACCTTGGGCAGTTCCCGCTGCTTCTGCTCAGGCTCGGCCGGCTGCTCCTCTTTTTTCTTTTTTGCCATTTTCCCACCCGCTCTCTATTTGTGCGATTCGTTTAAGAAAAGACGCCGGAACAAGCACGAGGCTTGCTCCGACGTGGCGCAGAAGGGGGGATTCGAACCCCCGCACGGTTTTACCCGCCTACTCCCTTAGCAGGGGAGCCCCTTATAGCCACTTGGGTACTTCTGCATGGCTGCAAGTAAAAACTGCCTATTCAGTTTTGCGCGGGACGACGTCCCGGGTTTGAAAGAGGTCAGAGCAAGCGGTACAGGGCTTGCTCCGACGCCGTGGCGGAGAGAGTGGGATTCGAACCCACGGCTCTTGCGAGTCACTGGTTTTCAAGACCAGCTCCTTAAACCACTCGGACATCTCTCCGAGCCGTTCTCCACTCAGAGACGCTTGTTATCTTACCATCCGCCGCTGCGTTTGTCAAGGGTTTTTGGAAAAATATCACGACCGTCTCATAAATTCAAAAGCCTCTGGAAATACCGGCTGGGTACATTCTGTAGGGCAGGGGTTCTACCCCTGCCTCAGACTGTCCCCCCTCTAAGAGGGTGTGGCACGGCGGAGCCGTGACGAGGGGATTTTTGAAGCAAATAAATGATATTGATTCGTTGTTTTACTCCCTCAGTCACCGCCTTCGGCGGCGACAGCTCCCTCAAAGAGGGAGCCTTAGAGGACGGTAGAGAGTTTTTCGACAAGCTGGGGCAGGGTTCTACCCCTGCCTATCCCCGCAAGGGGATAAATTGGGATACGTCCCCTCACCGCAGCACCCACTGGAGCAGGAGCAGCAGGCCGAAGCCGGGGATGCCCAGCAGGCCCAGCACCAGGGCGTTGACCAGGTTGACCCCCAGGCTGACCCCGATAAGGTGCCCCACCTGGGAGAACAGGGCCAGGATGGCCAGCCCCACCGAGGAGCGCAGGGCCAGGCGGAGCAGCCGGGCCGCCGGCCTGCGCAGGACAAGCAGGGCGGCGCACAGCAGCAGTCCCGCCAGACACCAGGCCATGTATCCGGGCAGGGGGGTCATGTGGCCCCCTCCAGTTCCTTTACCCGGCGCAGCAGGTAGTTGTACCGGGCCTGGAGGGAATTGATCTCGAAGACGTAGGACTCAATGAGGTCGCTGTCGCTGGCGCTGTTGAAGCCGCCGTAGGCCTGATTGATCAGGGTGCGGGTGCGGCTGAGGGAGCGCAGCAGCTCCTGGCGCTCCTCCTCGTGGGCGGGGTCCCTCCGGCGGAGGGCGGATTTTCGGACAGACTGGGGCATGGTGCAGCCTCCTTTCTCAGTTTTGCAGCTGGTATATTCTATCAATTAGTCTGGACAAATATTCCAGCCCCTAAACCGGAAAAATCGCCCGGCAGCGCAGCTGCCGGGCGATGGAGGGCTTACCAGAGGGAGTTGCGGTTTCCCAGGTTGATGTCGTAGGCGTACAGCGCCGCGGCCAGCTCCCCGCGGGAGACGGTGTCCGCCGGGCGCAGGGCGTTGTCCTCGGCGGTGAGCAGGCGGTTGGACACGGCCCAGCGCATGCTGTCGCCGGCCCAGGGGGAGATTGCCTGGTGGTCGTCGTACTGAGACAGGTCGGCGGTGGCGCGCAGGCTGGAGCCGGCGTACCGGGCGTAGCGGTAGAGGATGGAGGCCAGCTGTTCCCGGGTGAGGGGGGTGTCCGGGGCGAAGGTCCCGTCCTCATAGCCGGCGATCAGCCCCTCCTGCTGGCACCAGGACACCGCCGGATAGTACCAGTCGCCGGGGGCCGCGTCGGAGAAGCGGGAGCCGTCCGACTCCAGGCAGCCGCCCACCGTCCACAGCACCTGGGCCAGCTGGCCCCGGCTCAGGGGATCGTCGGGGCGGAAGCGGCCGTCCTCCATGCCGGAGAAGTAGCCCTGGGCCAGGCCGTACTCCACCGCGTTATAGTACCACTGGCCGGGGGAGAGGTCGAAGGGGACCAGTACCTTGCCGTAGAGCTCCAGGTAGTAGGTCTGCCGCTGGTAGTCCTGTTCCGGCTCGGCGGGGGCGCGGCGCAGCGTGACCCGGCACAGGGGGAAGCTCTGGGGGGCGGCCTCCTCCAGGCCCAGGGCCTGGGCGCCCCGGAGAAGGGCCTGCTGGTAGCGGCTGGCCAGGGACTCGGCGGACACGATATAGGTCTCGCCGCTGGTCAGGGCGGCGCAGGGGCCGTCGGTGACGGCGGACAGGATGCTTTTCTGGTCCAGCGTGTCCCGCATGGGGCTGCTGTCGCTGTCTATCAGCTCGTAGGCGCCGTCGCCGTTCAGGTCGGCCAGGTAGTCCACCACCACCTCCACGCCCTCAGACCTGGGCTGGATGTAAAAGCTGGCGTCTCCGGTGACCCGGTTGAGCTTGCAGGTGTATTCGGTGGTCCCGGCAGGGCGGAGGGGGTCCTCCCCCTCCTGGCTGTAGCGGACCACCGTGATGGTGCGCTCGGGGACGTCGATGCCGGAGGCGTCGATGCGGAAGTCAGCGAAGGACTCCTCCGGATTGGCCAGTCCGGGGGTAATCAGGACGCAGGCGGTGAGCAAAGCGGCCAGCGCGGCGGCCGTCCAATGTCGGATCAGTTTCATGGGGGGCTCCTTTCTGGGGCGCGTGGGTCATAAGGTAAGCCCATTATACTTAATTTTTCCTGTCTTGACAAGAGGTGTAACACAACAGTAAGAATTTGGCACAGTCTGTAGGGGCGCACAGAGTGCGCCCGCGGGGCCGACAGAGGGGGCGGGCTCCTTTTCCCCGCAAGGGGGACGCCGCATCCGTAAGGCGGCAAAGCCGCCAACGGCTGCGCAGTGAAAGGAGCTGTCAGCCGAAGGCTGACTGAGGATTGTATTTTGCCGAAGACAAAATGTATGAAATAATCCTATTCTTTGTTTACTTCGTATGTTTTGCTTCGCAAAACGCAATCCTCCGCCCCAGTGTGCGCACTGGGGCACCTCCTTTCAAAAGGAGGCTTTTTGCGCCTTCCGTCTCGCAACTGCTTTTTTGACAGGCTGCAAATGGGACCACCCACTGGGGGATTCCCTGTTTTATTCAGGCCGGGGCGCAGACGGGGAGGTCGCTCCCCTCCCAGTGGTAGCCCAGTTCCTGGAGCTCCTGGTCGGTGTGGAAGCCGCGGTCCTCCTCGGGTACGGACGGGTCCAGGTGCCGCCAGCCCTCGCCGGTCTGGACCACGGTCCAGAAATGGGGTTCCCCCTCCAGGGTGCCCTGGGCCACGTGGCAGGACAGCTTCAGCTCCTGGCACAGGGCGGCGAAGGCCAGGGACAGCCCCTCGCTGTTGGCCGCCCCGGCGCTGAAGAAGTCATAGGGGGTGGCGCCCCCCTCCGGGTCGTAGCGTCCCTCCCCCAGCAGCGCCTGGAGGGCGTCTGTAACCTGGGGCGTCCGGCCGCCAGCTGTCAGGTCCCGGGTGAGCAGCTCCAGCTCCCAGGCCAGGTCGTCCCGGCGTTCCTCCAGCTCGGCGCGCTCCAGGGGGTAGTCCAGGAGAATCTCCACAATCCGCTGCCGGCCGCTGGCGGGGTAGATGGACAGCTCCACCGCCGGCATCCCCAGGGCGCAGGCGGGCACGTCGTAGTAGGCTTGCCGTACCAGCTCCCGGATAAAGGCCTCGTCCTCCTCAAAGTAGCTGATGCGCAGCACCCGCTCGGCGGCGAAGGAGGTGAGGGCGGACTTCAGCTCGCCCCGGATGGCGGTGACGCCGGTGGCCTGGACGATGGAGGCCACCTGCTCCCGGGTGCGGCGGTAGGTGATGGCGATGTGGGCCTCGGAGTAGGTTACCACCGGGTCCACGGTGTATTTGATGAACTCCACGCAGTAGGCCCCCAGGGGGTCCTCCTGCACCACCTCCAGGCAGGCGTCGGACAGGTAGGGCTCCACGTTCTCCGTGTCGGTGTACAGCCGGACGGTGCCCTCCTCCGTGCCGCCGTTGACGAAGTAGATCAGGGCGTTGACCAGCTCCTGATAGCTGTCCGCCCGGAGGATGGAGGGGTCCCCCTCGGTGGTGGGGATGGCGTTGTGGGGGGTGACGGAGGAGTAGTCCCGCTCCAGCAGAGCGGAGCAGCCGGTGAGAAGGAGGGCGGCTGTCAAAACGGCCAGAAGGCGGCCCCCCCTGTAGGGGCGGCCTGTGGCCGCCCGCCGCATACCTCTGCCGGCCCGGGTCGGGCGGCCACAGGCCGCCCCTACATTGTCAGCAATCAATAGCCCAGGTCCTCGTCGACAAGGATGACCTCCATGACCTCGGTGCCCTTGGGCTTTTCCCACAGCACCACCAGACCCCGGCAGATGCGCTGGGGGCTCTTGCAGTCGTAGCACTTGTCCCCCTTGACGGCGCAGGGGGTATCCACCCCGATGCGCTGGGCGTTCTTGGGGGATGCGATGTTCCGGGCCCGCCACAGGGCGGCGTCGTAGTCGGGGGCCACCTTGTTCCTGCCCACCACAAAGTAGACCTTCTTGTGCCCGTAGAGGGTGGAGGCCACCCGGTTGCCGGTGCCGTCGATGTTGATGAGCTCGCCGGTTTCGGCCAGGCCGTTGACCGAGGTGATGTACACGTCGGTGGCCAGGGCCTCCATCAGGCCGGCCCTGTCCCAGTGCCACAGGGCGTTGTTGTGGGCGGCCAGCTGGGGATACAGCCCCATCTCCTGCACCGTCATGGAGCCGCCGAAGGCCACGCTTACCCCGTCGATCTCCCTGTTCAGGTAGTCGGCGGCCTCCTCCTTGGTGGCGAAGGTGTGGACGGTAAAGCCCCGCTCCTCCAGATTTTTGGTCAGTTTGGTCCAGTCTGTCATAAAAAACACTCCTTTTAATGATTGCTGTTGTGGGACGGCGTGCCCAGTGGTCACGCCCTACAAATGAGCCGCTGTAGGGCGCGACGACCCCGGCGCGCCGTTTTGTGTCAGATATCGTTTTTCTGATATCGTCTAAAGCCCTGGCCCAGTACCTCATGGGCGTCGCAGACGATGAGGAAGGCCTCGGGGTCCAGCTCGTGGACCAGGGCCTTCAGGGGGACAATTTGCTTCTGCTTAAAGGCGCACATCAGCACCAGCTTCTCCTCCCGGGAGAAGCTGCCTTCCCCGTGGAGAAAGGTGGCCCCCCGGTCCATCTGCCGGTCGATCTCGGCGGCAATCTCCTGGGGCCGGGTGGTGACGATATAGGCCACCTTGGACTGGTCCAGGCCGTAGAGCACCATGTCCATCACCAGGGTGGAGATATACAGGGAGATGATGCCATACATGGCGCTCTCCATGCTGCGGAAGGCGATGGAGACGGCCAGCAGCATGGACAGGTCCACCGCCAGCAGGAGCTTGCCCATGGGCAGCCAGGCGAAGGGCAGCTTCAGCAGCCGGGCGATCAGGTCGGTGCCGCCGGTGGTGGCCCCCTTGGAGAAGATCATCCCCAGGGACACCCCCAGGCTCACCCCGCCGAAGACGGCGGCCAGCATGGGGTCCATGGGCGGGAAGGTGTATATGGCGGCAATCAGGTCCACCAGCACGGAGGTGGCCGCCATGGCGAACAGGGAGGACACCAGGGTGTGTCCCCCCAGGAATTTCCACCCCAGGATGAAGATGGGGATGTTCAGCACCAGCACCACCGTGCCGATGGGGATGGCGGGGGAGAGGTGATTCAAAATCATGCCCAGGGCGGTGAGGCCGCCGAAACCGATCTGGTTGGGCACGTAGAACCAGTCGAAGCTGAGGGAGTAGAGCACGGAGCCCAGGGCAATCCAGGCGTAGTCCCGCACCATGCGGGAGAGGGTATGCTTGGTCATAGGGGTCCTCCTAAATCTCGTGATATAGGGCAAGGGCTTTGCCCTTGCCTTAGACTGTCAAAAAACCTCCGCCCCCGCTGGGCCGACTCCCCTAACAGGGGGAGATGTCGGCGAAGCCGACAGAGGGGGCAGGCTCCTTTTCCCCGCAAGGGGGACGCCGCATCCGTAAGGCGGCAAAGCCGCCAACGGCTGCGCAGTGAAAGGAGCTGTCAGCCGCAGGCTGACTGAGGATTGTATTTTGCCGAAGGCAAAATGTATGAAATAATCCTAATCTTAGTTTACTTCGTATGTTTTGCTCCGCAAAACGCAATCCTCCGCCCCAGTTTGCGAACTGGGGCACCTCCTTTCAAAAGGAGGCTTTTCGCGCCCTGCGTCTCGCAGCTACTTCTTGAACAAGCTGGGGCAAGGGCTCTGCCCTTGCCTTTCCCTGTTCATCCCCTTCCGGGGATAGGCAGGGGTAGAACCCCTGCCCTACATGACGGAACCGATCCCATTTACAGCAGCGTCATCTGCTCCTCCCCCCGGTCCTCCTCCTTGAGGAGGGCGCCGGCGATGGGCAGGGAGCGGGCCCGGTAGCGGGCGGCGTTCTGGATGTGGGTGAGGTCCAGGGGCAGCACCTTCTCCACCTTATACTTGGGCTTCAGGGTCATAATGTTGACCCCCTGGGTGTTCCGGGTGGTCTTGGGGTTCAGGCTGGCGGTGTGGAAGATGACGCAGCGGCCCTCGGAGGAGATCACCGCCGCCTCGAAGTCCTCCCGCAGCAGGAAGGCGGACACCAGGGGGGACTTGTCCGAGTAGGCCCCGGTGAGCTTCTTCCGCCGGGTCTGGGTCTGGTAGGCGGACAGCTCCACCCGGGCGGCCTTGCCGTTCTCGAAGAAGAACAGCACCTGGCCGGAGTAATCCCCGGGGATACAGGCCCACAGGGCCCGCTCCTCCGGGTCCATGGCCAGCTTGGAGGGCAGGTAGTCCCCCAGGGCGCTGGCCTTGGTGTCATCAAAGTCACTGAGCCGGGTCTTGTAGCACTGCTGCTTGTCGGTGAACACCAGAAGCTCGTCCCGGTTATTGGCCTCCCACTGGAGACAGGGGCCGTCCCCCTCCTTGTATTTCTGCTCGCTGGCCATACGCAGGGACTGAGGAGTGATCTTTTTCAGATAGCCCTCTTTGGAGAAGAACAGGTGGACGGGGTAGTCGGGGGTCTCGTCCTCCACCGTCATGACGGGTTCGTCCATGTGGTCGTAGACAATCTGGGTGTGCCGGGGAACGGCGTATTTCTTCTTCACCTCGGTGAGTTCGTCCACGATGATCTTCCGGATGCGCTTGGGGGAGCTGACAATGTCCTCCAGGTCGGCAATCTCGTCGGCGAGGGCGTCCACCTCCTGGGTGCGCTTGAGGATATACTCCTTGTTGATGTTCCGCAGCCGGATATCGGCCACGTACTCCGCTTGGACCTGGTCAATGCCAAAGCCGATCATCAGGTTGGGGATAACCTCGGCGTCCTCCTCGGTGTCCCGGATGATTTGGATGGCCCGGTCGATGTCCAGCAGGATACGCCGCAGGCCCTTTAACAGGTGCAGCTTCTCCTTCTTTTTGTTCATGGAGAAGTATACCCGGCGGCGCACCGAATCCATCCGCCAGGCGGTCCACTCCTCCAGAATTTCCCGCACCCCCAGCACCTTGGGGAAACCGGCGATGAGGATATTGAAGTTGCAGGACTGGCTGTCCATCAGGGGGGTCATCTTAAAGAGCTTGGCCATCAGCTTCTCCGGGTCGGCCCCCCGCTTTAAGTCGATGGTCAGCTTTAGGCCGGACAGGTCGGTCTCGTCCCGCATGTCGGCAATCTCCTTCAGCTTGCCCGCCTTCAGCAGCTCGGTTACCTTATCGATGATGGCCTCGCTGGTGGTGGAGTAGGGGATCTCGAAGACCTCGATGAGGTTCTCCTCCTTCACGTAGCGCCACCGGGAACGCACCTTGAAGGAGCCCCGGCCGGTGCGGTAGATATCCGCCAGGGCGGCGGCGTCGTAGAGCAGCTCGCCGCCGGTGGGCAGGTCGGGGGCCTTGAGGGTGGTCATAATGTCGTGGTCCGGGTTTTTCAGGAAGGCGATGGTGGTGTCGCACACCTCACCCAGGTTGAAGCCGCACAGGTCGCTGGCCATGCCTACGGCGATGCCCTTGTTGGCGGAGACCAGCACGTTGGGGAAGGTGGTGGGCAGCAGGGTGGGCTCCTTCATCTTGCCGTCGTAGTTGTCCACGAAATCCACCGTGTCCTGGTCGATGTCACGGAACAGCTCGGCGCAGATGGCGTCCAGGCGGGCCTCGGTGTACCGGCTGGCGGCGTAGGCCATGTCCCGGGAATACACCTTGCCGAAGTTGCCCTTGCTGTCCACCAGGGGGTGGAGCAGGGCCCCGTAGCCCCGGCTGAGACGGACCAGGGTGTCGTAGATGGCGGCGTCGCCGTGGGGGTTGAGCTTCATGGTCTGGCCCACGATGTTGGCCGACTTGGTCCGCCCGCCCCCCAGCAGCTTCATCTGGTACATGGTGTACAGCAGCTTGCGGTGGGAGGGCTTGAAGCCGTCGATCTCCGGGATGGCACGGGAGATGATTACCGACATGGCGTAGGGCATGTAGTTGATCTCCAGGGTCTGGGTGATGGGCTGCTCCAGCACCTCCGCCCGCAGACCCATCACGTTGGGGTCGGCTGCGCGTTTCTTATCTTCACTTGTCTTCTTCTTGGCCATTTGGTTCAGTCCTTATCATCTATCATTCTGCAATATAAGGCTCCCTCTGAGAGGGAGCTGTCAGCCGCAGGCTGACTGAGGGAGTTCGTTTCTGAAACAGGTTTCTTTTGGACAGACTCCCTCCGTCACGGCTTCGCCGTGCCACCTCCCTCAAAGAGGGAGGCTTTTAGGAAATATCCGCCAGTTCCAGAAATTCGTGGCCGTGGTCGGCGATGTGGGTTTTCCGGCCGGTGAGGTCGTCGCCCAGGAGTAGGTCGAACATCTGGGCGGTGCGGGCGATATCCTCGGGAACTACCTTGATAAGCCTTCTCGTATCGGGGGACATGGTGGTCAGCCACATCATCTCCGGCTCGTTCTCGCCCAGGCCCTTGGAACGCTGGACATCGTACTTCTTCCCCTGGAGGGTGGCCACAATGTCGTCCTTCTCCTTGTTGGAGTAGGCAAACCAGGTCTTTTCCTTGCAGGTGATCTCGAACAGGGGGGACTCGGCGATGTAGACAAAGCCCTCCTGGATCAGGGTGGGGGTGAGGCGGTAGAGCATAGTGAGCACCAGGGTGCGAATCTGGAAGCCGTCCACATCGGCGTCGGTGCAGATGACGATTTTGTTCCACCGCAGGGCGGACAGGTCGAAGGCGGCCATATCCTTGGCCCGCTTGTCGTGGACCTCCACCCCGCAGCCCAGCACCTTCAGCAGGTCGGTGATGATCTCGCTCTTGAAGATTTTGCCGTAGTCCGCTTTAAGGCAGTTGAGAATCTTGCCCCGGATGGGCATGATGGCCTGAAACTCCCCGTCCCGGGCCTGCTTCACGCTGCCCAGCGCCGAGTCGCCCTCCACGATATACAGCTCGCTGCGGTTCACGTCCCGGGTGCGGCAGGGGACGAACTTCTGCACCCGGTTGGAGATATCCATGGAGCCGGTGAGCTTCTTCTTGATATTCAGCCTGGTCTTTTCCGCGTTCTCCCGGGCCCGCTTGTTGATTAAGACCTGCTCCCCGATTTTCTGGGCGTCGGCGGGGTTTTCGATGAAGTAGACCTCCATCTGGGCGCGGAGGAACTCGGTCATGACCTCCTGCACGCCCTTGTTGTTGATGGCCTTCTTGGTCTGGTTCTCGTAGGAGGTTTGGGTGGAAAAGTTGTTGCTCACCAGCACCAGGGCGTCCTGAATGTCGGGGAAGGTGATTTTGCTCTCCCCTTTGGTGTATTTGTTCTGGCCCTTGAGCCAGCTGTCGATGGCGGAGACAAAGGCGGAGCGCACCGCCTTCTCCGGGGAGCCGCCGTGCTCCAGCCAGGAGGAGTTGTGATAGTGCTCCACCACCTGCACCTTGTTGGAGAAGCAGAAGGAGACGGATATCTTCATCTTGTACTCGTCCTTGTCCGAGCGGTCCCGGCCCTTCCGCTCGGTCTGCCAGAAGACGGGGGCGGTGAGGACATCCTCGCCGGCCAGCTCGGCCACGTAGTCGATGATGCCATTGTCGTACTGGAAGTCGGTGGTCTCAAACTTGCCCCCCACCTGGTTTTTGAAGCGGAAGGTGACGCCGGCGTTGACCACCGCCTGGCGCTTCATCACGTCCAGATAGTACTCCACCGGGATATTGATGTCGGTGAACACCTCCAGGTCGGGCTTCCAGCGGATGGTGGTGCCCGTCTTTTTGCCCCGGTCGGTGGGCTCGCTTTTCAGGCCGCCGATGTTCTCACCCTTCTCGAAGTGGAGGGTGTACTTCTTCCCCTCCCGCCACACGGTGACGTCCATGAACAGGCTGGCGTACTGGGTGGCGCAGGAGCCCAGGCCGTTGAGACCCAGGGAGTACTCGTAGTTGTCGCCGCCCCCGTTGTCGTACTTGCCGCCGGCGTAGAGCTCGCAGAAAACCAGCTCCCAGTTGAATTTCTGCTCCTTCTCGTTCCAGTCCACCGGACAGCCCCGGCCCTGGTCCGCCACCTGGATGGAGCCGTCCTCAAACCGGGTGACGGTGATGAGAGAGCCGTGGCCCTCCCGGGCCTCGTCGATGGCGTTGGACATAATTTCAAAGACAGCGTGCTCGCAGCCCTCCAGCCCGTCGGAGCCGAAAATCACCCCCGGGCGCTTGCGCACCCGGTCGGCCCCCTTCAGGGCGGAGATGGAGTCGTTGCCGTAGTTCTTCTTCTGTGCCATGATGATACCTCAATTTCTCAGGGGCATATAAACCCAATTTAACAGCCTACATCTTATCAGAAAAGGAAGGGAAAAGTCAAGAGATGTGTATGGGCGGGTAATACTCGTCCATACAAAAAGATACCGCATAAAATCTGCGAAACCGAGCAAACTGACGGGAAGGGGGAGAGAAATATGGAGCTTTTTCAAGTAATTGAGGACGGGGAGGGCATTGAAGGCGCCATTTTGCGTGCCCTGCCTGCCCGTCCCGGGCAGGAGCGCCGGGTGAGCGAGCGCCACCCGGCGCTCCTGGTGGTGTCCCCCCGGGCGGCGGAGCGGGGGATGCCCCTGCCCCGTCAGTGCCGAACGGCGCTGGTGCCGGGCGCGCTGACCGTCCCCCTGCGGGCGGCCAGCGCGGTGAGCTACGGCGCCTCCCCACGGGACAGCCTGACCATCTCCAGCCGGGAGGGGAACACTCTGTGGGCCGCCCTCCAGCGGGAGCTGGTGACGGTGGACGGCCGGGTGGTGGAGCGGCAGGAGTTTCCCCTGAACCTGGCGCCAGGCGAGGGGGAGCTGCCCGCCCTGGCCGCCGCGGGGGCGCTGCTGCTGCTGGGCGTCCCGCCGGAGGAGCTGGGTCCGGCAGCCGGCGGTTGGAAAACATAGCCATGCAAATTTCTGTATATCCTGCCAGGACCTGCGGATACTAACGCTGTCAAAGCTAAAAACCGCAGGAGGCATGAGATCAATGAAAGCAACTGGTATCGTGCGCCGCATCGACGACCTGGGCCGTGTAGTGATTCCCAAGGAGATTCGCCGGACCATGCGTATCCGAGAGGGCGACCCCCTGGAGATATACACCGACAAGGACGGCGGCGTGATTTTTAAGAAGTATTCCCTGATGGGCGGGCTGGTGGACTTCGCCGGCCAGCTGTGCGAAACCCTGAACCGCACCACCGGACAGGTGACGGTCATCACTGACCGGGACAGCTGCATCGCGGTGGCGGGGGTGCCCCGCCGGGAGCTGGCGGAGAAGGCCATCTCCCCCCAGGTAGAGCGGCTGATGGAGGGCCGGCAGGTCTACCAGTACAAGCCGGGAGAGGAGACCGTCCCCCTGTGCGCCGACAGTGAGAAGTATTCTCTGTGTACCGCCGCCCCCATTCTTTCCGAGGGAGATGTGCTGGGCTGTGTCGTTTTCGCCGGCACCGGAGACAAACTCACCGGCGGCGAGGTGGAGTACAAGCTGGCCCAGTCCATCGCCGGATTTCTGGGACGGCATATGGAGAGCTGAACGCAAACGTCCACTGGCAATGCCAGTGGACGTTTGCATTATGTAAATATAGAGACGCTTACCATTCTGCCGACAGCTGACTTACCCGGAGCATGATTAGTACCAATTATGCTTTTCATTTCGATTTATAGCAACCATCAAAAAAACTAACAATAATCAGAAGCGGCGAAACAATGGGAGCAGTCCAGTGGCAAAACACAAGAGAGAGCCTTCTGGATGGCATCCGGGAGGCGGTCCAAACTGCGGATTTTTCAGCAGCGCAGAATGGCTTTCATCTTTAGATAGCGTCTACACGGGTTAAGCACGAATGGTAGCCCAAATAGCGATACAACGAACATGTATTGCGGCGATAAAAGCATCGCCTCTCCAGCGTTTCAAAGATAGAAAGCAGTTTTCTACCAGATGACGCAGTTTATAGAGATATTTATCATAGCCGCGCTGTTCTTTACGGTTCTTCTTCGGTGGAATCACAGGTTCCATTCCCGCCGAAACCGCATAAGCCAGGATATCATTTGTGTCATAACCCCGGTCTGCCAGCAGAGTTTCTGCAGAAATACCTTCTATAAGGTGGACAGCTTCTTTACAATCCGCTCGGGTACCTTCTGTAACAAGGATTCGGACTGGCATACCATGCACATCCACGGCCAGATGTATTTTGGTGTTTAGCCCCCTTTTGTCTGGGACATATCCTGATTACCCCCTTTCGCTCCCGCTGTGTGGGGATGCACCTTGATATGGCTGGCGTCGATCATCAGCCATTCATAATCTGGCTCATCGATCAAAATTTCCAAGAGCTTTTCCCACACACCTTTTCCACGCCAACGGATGAACCTCTGATGAACGCTGTCCCACTTCTCGTAATCGGGAGGCAAGTCACGCTAGGGTGCTCCAGTTCGCAATACCCAAAACACTGCGTTGATAAAATGGCGGTTATCCTGAGCAATCCCGCCCTACTGGCCTCGTTGTCCCGGCAAATGTGGTTCAAGCAACTCCCATACTTTGTCGTTTATATTATGTCTGTGATAGGATGCTTCTATCTTGCTGTCCCCTGTCTTTTAAGATAGTTCCATTCTATCACAATACCCGCCTCTTGGGTAGACGATATCTAGTTGGCGGAGGTGAAGTATCCGGTAGCGACCTTGTGGTAGAATTTGCCGGAGTAGATAGCCACAGCCTGATAGGAGGCCGGAGCCAGGGTGTCCCCTACCAGGTCGGTACCGATGACCTGCCAGTCTACACCAGACAGGTTCAGGGTAACCCCGTCCTTGACCGTAGTGGCCGGGACATAGGACATATCGTTGCGGTCCAGCGGCCCAATGGTCTTGGTGACAGTAACATTTTTGGCCTGACTGGTGTAGCCGGCGGCCTCAGTGCGGATGGCAGTGTGGTCCAGGTTCAGGACGCCGGAGTAAGTGCCGTCGTCATAGTCCAGTGTGGCGGCCAGCTGCTCCAGAATCTTACCCAGGTCCTTGGTATCGGTCTCCAGGGTAACCGTCTCGGTGTGGTACTTGCGGTCCGACACTTGGTTTTCCTCTTTCACGATGTCAGCGAAGGCGTAGTGCCAGCCCTCCAGCTCAAAGGGCTCCTCAACAAGCTGCCGGGGGTCGGCGTCGGGGGGCAGGGTGTAGGTCTTGATGAGCTGTTGACTTCCGTTGAGGTTCTGAATGGTGGTGTCCGTGGGCACCTCCAGGGCGCAGACATTGGTCACCAGGGCCGCCGCCAGCAGCAGGCAGGTAAGCAGTCGTTTCATGTT
>CAJUFJ010000003.1 GCA_910585815.1 uncultured Oscillospiraceae bacterium
GAACCAAGCGCGATACCAAGCTTCGCCACACCCGGATTTGGTTAGCTTAGCTATTATATTTGTTTTTCCTCCGCCTGTCAAGAGGAATATTCCTGATTTCTCCGGAATAGACTGACAAAAAACGGACAGGGGAGGGGCAGCCATGTACAGCCAGGGCACACAGGCGGTCAGCCACAGAAGGAATGTTCGATATTACAGCACCTCGCCGGCCGCCCGCCGGCGGCGGGAGGCTTCCAGTCAGGAGCGGGTCCGGCTGCTCCAGCTGGCGGTCTGTCTGGCGCTGTTCCTGACCATTTTTCTTTGGAAAGGGGTGTTTCCCCAGAAGCTGGGGCAGGTGCGGGACGACCTTCTGGCCCTTATCACCACTGACCTGGACCTGCAGGGCACGCTGGCCAGGCTGGGGGAGTCCCTGGCCGGAGAAGGAACGGTGCTGTCGGAGCTCGGAAGCTTCTGCCTGGAGGTCTTTGGTGCCGAGCCCCGCGAGGAGCCGCCGGAGCCCGCCCCGCCGCTCCCGCCGCTGCCCGAGGGGGCGGGGCTGCTGGAGGATGAGCTGCATTTCCTCAGCCGGAGGTCCGATGCCGCAGCCCGTATTTCCCACTATGCCGACCTGACCCGGTACGGCCTGACGGCCGTCCCGGTGGAGCCCGCGCCGGAACCGGAACCGGAGCCGGAGCCCGCCCCACCGGAGGAGCCGGCCGCCGTGCCGGCGGTGGGGACGGTAATCTCGGTGTCCGACTACAGCGGCGACCCGCTGCCCAACAACTACACCATGGACCAGCTGTCCCTGGGAGAGCTGGAGACGGTTACGCCGGTGATGGGACACCTCAATTCAGAGTACGGCTACCGGGACCACCCCATCAACGGCCGCTACCAGTTCCACGGCGGGGTGGATATCGGCGGACAGAGCGGGGATCCCATCGGGGCCTTCGCCGCAGGGACGGTGGAGTACACCGGCGAGGACGACTCCTATGGGCTGTACCTCCAGGTGGACCACGGAAACGGTGTAAAGTCATTTTACGCACACTGCAGCAGGATCGTTGTGACCAAGGGGCAGGTGGTTGCGCTGGGGGAAAAGGTGGCCGAGATCGGCTCCTCCGGCTCCGCGACCGGGCCCCATCTCCATTTGGAGCTGAAATATAACAAAATGCACCTGAATCCCGTCTATTATGTGGATATTTTGGAGCAATGACGGGGCAGGGCAGGGTGGAGGTGACCGGCGGCTTTCTGCTGCTGGTGGCCTGGCTGAACTATCTGGACCGCTCCTTTGTGGTGCCGCTGGCCCTGGCCGCCTGCGGCGTCCACGAGCTGGGGCATATTTTTGTCATCCGCCGGATGGGCGGAGCTATAAGGGGAATCCGCCTTACAGCGGTTGGGGCGGAGCTGATCCTGTCCCGCCCTCTGGGCTATTGGCAGGAGGGGCTGTCCGCTCTGGCGGGGCCGGGGGCCAACCTGCTGCTGGCCCTGATCTGCTGCAACGGGAAGGGGTGGCTCACCTTTGCCGGCCTCAACCTGGCTTTGGCTCTGTTCAACCTGTTGCCGGTGGGGCGGCTGGACGGCGGGCGGGCCCTCCGCTGCACCCTGGCCCTGCTGGCCGGCCCGGAGCCGGCGGAACGGCTGGCCGGCTGGCTGGACGGCCTGTGCACCGCCGCAGCCCTGGGGGCGGGGCTCTTTCTGGCGGTGTTCCGGGGGAATTATACCCTGCTGCTGGTGGCAGTTTGGCTGCTGGCCCTGCTTTTCCGAAATATTTCCCCATTTCCCAGAAATAAAGCTTGCCAGCGGGGCCGGAAAAAGGTACAATAATTTTTATGTTTTACGGATGAGCTGGGGGTAACATGATGAACCGTACCTTGGAATATATCCTGCCAAAAGTGCAGAAGCCGGCCCGGTATACCGGGGGAGAGTACAACGCCGTGGTCAAGGACAAGCGGGAGGTAGACGTCCGCTATGCCCTGTGCTTTCCCGATACCTACGAGATCGGCATGTCCAACCTGGGCTGCCGCATCCTCTACGGGGTGATGAACCAGCGGCCGGATGTGTGGTGTGAACGCTGCTTCGCCCCTTGGGGGGACATGGAGGAGGAGATGCGCCGGGAGGGCCTGCTCCTCTACGGCCTGGAGAGCGGCGACCCCATCGCCGACTTTGACATCATCGGCTTCTCCCTGGGCTACGAGATGGCCTATACCAACGTGCTCAACATGCTGGATCTGGCCGGGCTGGCCCTGCGCAGCGCCGACCGGACCGACTTCTCCCCGCTGATTGTGGCGGGGGGGACCTGCTGCTACAATCCCGAGCCCCTGGCCCCCTTTGTGGACTTCTTCGTGCTGGGCGAGGGGGAGGACGTCACCCTGGAGTACATCGACCTCTACCGCCAGGCCCGGGACGAGGGCTGGTCCAAAGAGGAATTCCTGCTGGAGGCGGCCAAGATTGAGGGCATCTATGTGCCCTCCCTCTACGAGCCGGTGTACCGCCCCGACGGCACTCTGGAATCGGTTGACATAAAGCCGGGGAGCGGGGCGCCGGAGACTGTCACCAAGCGGATTGTCCAGGACTTCGACAAGGCCTATTTCCCGGTGAAGACCATTATCCCCTCCACCGAGATCGTCCATGACCGGGTGATGCTGGAGCTGTTCCGGGGCTGTATCCGGGGCTGCCGGTTCTGCCAAGCGGGCTACGCCTACCGTCCGGTGCGCTCCCGCAGCCCGGGGCTGCTGGCGAAATACGGCAAGGCGGCCTGCGAGGACTCGGGCTATCAGGAGATGACCCTGTCCTCTCTGTCCTCCACCGACTACCCCGATCTGCTCCCCCTGTGCGACGACCTCCTGGACTACTGCGCCCCCCGGGATATCGGCCTGTCACTGCCCTCCCTGCGGGCGGATACCTTCTCCATGAGCCTGATGGAGCGGCTCCAGCGGGTGCGCCGGGGCGGTCTCACCTTCGCCCCCGAGGCGGGCACCCAGCGGCTCCGGGACGCCATCAACAAAAACCTCCGGGAGGAGGACCTGCTCACGTCCTGCCGCACCGCCTTTGCCGGGGGCTGGAGCGGGGTAAAGCTGTACTTCATGCTGGGCCTGCCCACCGAGACCGACGAGGACGTGCTGGGCATCGCCGACCTGGCCCGGAAGGTTTATTTCACCTGGCGGGAGTACAGCCCCAACAAGGCCCGGGGGGTGCGGATTACCGTGTCCACCTCCTGGTTTGTCCCTAAGCCCCACACCGCCTTCCAGTGGGAGGCGCAGATCCCTGTGGAGGAGTACCAGCGGCGGGTCAACCTGCTGCGGGACGCCCTGAGACGGGACAAGTCCATCACCTACAACTGGCACGACCCCCAGACCAGCTATCTGGAGGCCATTTTATCCCGGGGGGACCGCCGTCTGGCCGACGTGCTGGAGTGGGTGTGGGCCCACGGGGGGAAGATGGACTCCTGGACGGAATATTTTGACTACCAGCGGTGGCTGGACGGCCTGGCCGCCTGCGGCCTGGACGGGGACTTTTACGCCCACCGGGAGCGCCCACAGGACGAGGTCTTTCCCTGGAGCCGGCTGTCCACCGGGGTGAGCCGTGAATTTTTGTGGCGGGAGCGGGAGCTGTGCTATCAGTCGGTTACCACTCCCGACTGCCGCACCCGCTGCTCCGGCTGCGGGGCCAATAAGCTGTTGGAAGGGGGGAGGACCTGTGGCTGACCGGCTGTTGTTCACCAAAACGGGGCGGGCCCGGTATATCTCTCACCTGGACCTGATGCGCACCTTCCAGCGGGCTTTTTCCCGGGCGAAAATACCCATTAAGCACACCGAGGGCTTCAATCCCCACCCCTTCGTGTCCATTGCCCTGCCCCTGTCGGTGGGGTTCTCCAGCCAGTGCGAGATTCTGGAGTTCGACCTGCTGGAGGGGACAAGCTATGAGGAGGTGCCGGAGCGGCTTACCGCCGCCATGCCCGAGGGGATTGTTGTCCACCAGTGCTATCCGGCGGAGCAGAAGCTGAAGGAACTGCGTTATGTTAACTACATCATGACCTTCGACTACCCCGAGGGCCGGCCCCAGGAGACCGAGCCCGCCATGGCCGCCCTGCTGGGCCGGGAAAGCCTTGTGGTAAAGAAGAAGTCCAACAAGGCCAAGGCCGGCTTTACGGAGGTTGACATCATCCCGCTGGTCCGCAGCTGGCGCATGGAGTGCCAGAGCGACACCATGATGGTGGACCTGGTGGTGTCGGCTCAGAACCCCGGTCTCAATCCCGACCTGATTCGGGCCGCTTTCTGCGCCGAATATCCGGAATATACCCCCGATTTTGTCACCTTCCACCGCCGGAATGTGCTGGACGGGGAGGGGAGGATGTTCCGGTAAAAGCCTCCCTCTTTGAGGGAGGTGCCCCAGTGCGCACACTGGGGCGGAGGGAGTTCGTTGCAGGGGGCTCCCTCAGTCAGCCCTTCGGGCTGCCAGCTCCCTCAGAGAGGGAGCCTTTTGAGAGGAGATATTATGTATACCTATGAGTACGAGCGCATCCATGTCTACACAGGCCGCCCCTACGAGAGAAAGGTGTCCAAATGAAAAAGCTGTTCACCATGATCCGCCGGGGCAATCTGGAGGAGGTCGCGGCCATTCTGGACAAAAAACCGGACCTGATTTCCTGTCTGGCCAAGGCTCCGCCCAAGAAGGACGACGGTCAGTCGCCGCTGATGGTGGCCATCAAAAGCGACAACCTGGAGGTGGCCCATCTGCTCCTGGACCGGGGGGCGGATGTGAACTTTGCGGACGCCGTCAACCCCTACGGCAGCAATTTCGGCGCACCCATCTGGTACGACGCCATCGTCCAGTGCTTCATGCGGGCGGGGCACACCGTCGGCCCCGGTCCGGAGCGGAGTAAGGGCTATTTCCTGCTGCTGCGCCGCCTGTTGGACATGGGGATGGACCCCAACCCAAAGACCTCCCACGGTCTCACCGCCTGGCAGCACGCCCTGGAGCAGTACGACGAGTTCGCCCACGACTCCTTTCCCAGCTACAATGTAGAAACGGCCAAGGAGGAAAACCGGCGGCTGCGGGAGATGCTCAAGGCGGTGTTGGATGAGCTTCTCAAGCACGGGGCGGATATCCACGATTTCAGGCCGCCCAATGAGGAAGGCCTGTCCCACGTCTCGGTAATCCTGCGGAATATGGAGGAGGGCCGGGAGCTGCTGGACGGGATGCGTGGCCTGGACCCGGATTCCGATATGTTCAAGCCCCACACTGAGACATACCGGGGAAAGGAACGGCTGGTCACGCCCTACTACACAGTGGAGGACTACCGACAGCAGTACGAGACCAAATGGCGGGAGCTGGAACCCATTTTGCGGGCCTATTACGAGAAGAAATGATGTAGGGGCGGATATCATCCGCTCGTATGTAGGGCGTGACCACTGGGCACGCCGACCTGAAACAAAACGGCGCGCCGAGTCGTCGCGCCCTACAAAAAGGAGATGCAAAAAATGGAAAAACCCACTCAGCACAGTCTCACCTGGACGGTAGACGACACCATGACCGCCAAGCGCATCGGCGCGGCGGGGGCAAAGATTCTGTCCACCCCCAACATGCTGGCCCTGATGGAGGCCTGCGCCCTGGAGCTGGCCCAGGCGCATCTGGACGAGGGCGTTACCACCGTGGGCGCGGAGGCCCACATCCGCCATCTGGCCCCCACCCCCGTGGGGATGCAGGTGACCGCCACTGCCACCCTGCGGGAGGTCGAGCGGCGGAAGATGTGGTTTGACATTGAGGTCCACGACGAGAAGGGTAAGTGCGGCGAGGGTTCCCACCTGCGGATTATGGTGCCCCAGAAGGACCGGAGCCAGAGCTGAGCCCAACTCAACCGCTGGTTTGGTGACTTTTTGCCTGGGATGCGGTATCATTCCAGGCAGGAGGTGCAAAATTCCATGGACAACATCACAACCGGCAGCTTCATCAAGCAGCTGCGAAAAGAGAAGGACATGACCCAGAAGCAGCTGGCCGACCTGCTGCACATCACCGACCGGGCGGTGTCAAAGTGGGAACGCGGCGTCTGTGCCCCCGATATCTCCCTTTTGGAGCCGCTGGCGGAAATTTTAGAGGTCTCCATTGTGGAGCTCATTCAAGGGGAGCGGGCCGAAGCGCCCCAGGAGGCGGAGGCCAGCGCAAAGGAGATTATCAGCTACTCTCAGAACGAAGTGAGACGCAAGGTCCGGGGGGTTCAGAAAAAGTATTTGTTGATCGTCGCCCTGGTGCTTGCCGTAGCCGCGCTCATTGGCGGCGTTCTCCTGTGGAGGAGCGGGCGGCTGTTTATTCTGGACGAGGTGGTTTCCCCTGATGGAACATGCCGCACCACGGTGTACAGCAAGCGGCTGAATGGAAGCTCTTTCTCTTTTGAGAACGAAATCTCCGTTATTACGGAACAGGAAGACGGCTTACAGTGGCGAGTCATCTACGGAGATTGTACCTATCGGGGCCTTTGGTGGTCGCCGGACAGCAGAAAGTACGTTCTGGCTCTGGACTATGATGATGAAAACCGCCTGACCCTGAGCTGGCTGGACAGAAATTCATCGAGCAATCTGAACGCCTACCTCTCTATGGGGGTGGAGACGACGGAGCTGCGCAAATACGGCTACAGCACCCCCGACGGCTGGCCGGAGATCGAGTACCAGTTCTTGCAGTGGGGGACAGACAGCGCCTCCATGCTGGTCTACTATGTGTTCGAGGACAGCGTGGGGGAGGACCACTCCGGATACTTTTGGTACAACTGCGAGACGGGGGCCGTGGATGGGATTTTGGAGATGGACAGCCGGTAGGAAAATTTATCCTGAAAACCTCTTGACAACGGCATGGGGGATGTGATAACATGCCCCATACAACAAAGGGGAGTAGTCGGCGCGCCTTTTTCGGCGCGTGGCGCCAGTCAACAAGCATGTGCGGGCCGCGAGCCCGCTCTGGCTGTGCCTGAAATGACCAGACCTGCGTTCCGAATTTCGGAGCGCAGGTCTTTTTTGATAGATGCCCCAAAATTGGAAAGGATAAAGAAAAAAGGAGTGCGGGAATTATGGATTTTTCATTTCTCTGGCAGGGACTGCTGTCCATCACCTGGCAGCAGCTGGTGATGTATGTCATCGGCGGGCTGCTGATCTACCTGGCCATCGAAAAGGGCTTCGAGCCCGCCCTGCTCATGCCCATGGGCTTCGGGGCCATCCTGGTAAACCTGCCCCTGTCCGGCGTGGTAAACCAGTTCAGCGCCGGAATAGGGGAGACCCCTGGCATCATACAGTGGCTCTTTGAGGTGGGCATCGAGGCCAGCGAGGCCATGCCCCTGCTACTGTTCATCGGCATCGGAGCCATGATCGACTTCGGCCCCCTGCTGGCCAACCCCAAGCTGTTCCTGTGCGGCGCGGCCGCCCAGGCGGGTATCTTCTTGACCATCATTATTGCCGTCCTATGTGGCTTTGACTTAAAGAATGCTGCCTCTATCGGCATCATCGGCGCGGCGGACGGCCCCACATCTATTTTGGTCTCCCAGGTACTGCACTCCGACTATAGGGGAGCCATCGCCGTGGCGGCCTACTCCTATATGGCCCTGGTGCCCATCATTCAGCCCTTCGCCATCAAGCTGGTGACCACAAAGAAGGACCGGGCCATGAAAATGCCCTACCGGCCCCAGGGCGTCACCCGCCGGATGCGGATTTTCTTCCCCATTGTGGTGACGGTGATCGCCGGGCTGGTGGCCCCCGCCTCGGTGGCGCTGGTGGGTTTCCTCATGTTCGGCAACCTGATCCGGGAGTGCGGCGTGCTGTCCACCCTGTCCAACACCGCCCAGAACGACCTGGCCAACCTGATTACCCTGTTGCTGGGCATCACCATCTCCTTTTCCATGAAGGCGGACCAGTTCGTCCGGCCCGAGACCTTCATGATTATGGGCCTGGGCCTGGTGGCCTTCGTGCTGGACTCGGTGGTGGGCGTGCTGTTCGTCAAGGTTCTGAACATCTTCACCCCCAGCAACAAAATCAACCCCATGGTGGGCGCGGCGGGCATCTCGGCCTTTCCCATGTCCTCCCGGGTCATCGAGAAGCTGGGCCAGGAGGCCGACAGCCAGAACCATCTGCTGATGCATGCCATTGCCGCCAATGTGTCCGGGCAGATCGCCTCGGTGGTGGCCGGCGGCGTGGTGCTGCAATATTTTGCCAATCTGGGCTGACAGGAGGAAAACGCAATGAATGAGAATTTAATGCAAGCCCTGGAGATGTTGGGGCAGGGGATGCTGGGTATCTTCGTGGTGCTGGGCATCATCGCTCTGCTGGTGGTGCTCATGCAGAAGCTGGGCGGAAAGAAGTGACGCAGTACCTGTAATGTAAAATAACCTTACAGCCAATCAGCCACCACATCAGACAGTCCGGCGGGTCCCACCCGGTTGTCCACCAGGAGGGCCATCAGCTCGTCAATGCGGGCGGCGCTGGTGGTAATGCCCGGAATAGAGACGTCGCCGCCAGACTCCTCCGCAATTCGGACGCCATAGTTTTCACAGAAAAAACGGGGGGTCTCCTCCTGGTCAACGGTGAGAAAATAGTGGAAACGGCGGGGGTTTCCTCTCTGGTCTGCACATTGGCGGGTCGCAATTTTTATTTCCATGATATAGTGTCTCCTTTCCTGCAAGGGTTTTGACAGGCACATTATATAGTGTGTGCCCGGAAAGGAAAAGAGAAAGATATCGCAGGAAACTCGCAGGTCCGACCTTCTTCGCCCATTTTGCCTGCGAGGGATGTTATATGCTGTCGCAGGGCGGGGGTTTATAAAAAAATTTTTTCAATTCGACATTTTATTTTTGTAAACCGATATCCCTTTACAGAGTTAAAAAAGCACCAAACATCCACGGGAGAATTTGGACGAATATGACAGTCTGATATGGGTCTGTAAAAAAAGAGGAGAGGCTGTAAAGAAAAAAACTTTACAGCCTCTCTTGCGGTATCACAGTTTGAAATCCTCCTCCGACAGGGCTGTGCCCGTCAGCTTGGCGGGACGGGGCGGTATCCGCTTCAACGGATCGTAGCGAAAGGAGGAGCAGTGGGAGCCGGCGGACATGACCCCTTTTCTGGGGCAGACCACCTGGTCGCGGTCCAGCTCCCGCCCGTGGGCGCAGTAGGCGCACCGGGGGTCAATAGACGTCTGAAACAGCTTCATGGAGGAGCACTCCCTTCCTGACATTCGTTCTGACGGCTATTATACTACAGACCGCCGCCTTTTTCCACTGTTTTTTTGTACCACCCAGACGGTCAGGGCCAGAAAGGCCAGCCACACGCCCCAGGCGGCCACGGCGGAGAGGGTGAGGGCCCGGTGGAAGTCCAGGCCGGCGATGGCCTCTGTCTGCTCAGCCAGGTAGACGGAGGCTGGGCTGCTCAGGGGGACGGCCCGGAAAATCAGATTTGCCAGCAGGGCGGACAGGCCGCCGTGGAGCAGCTTTCCCACCACGTAGGTACGCACGGACAGGCCGCTGTCCCCCAGGAAGGCCAGTACCTGGCAGTGGACGGACACCCCCGCCCATCCCAGCATGAAGGCGGCCATGGACAGCCGCCCGGACAGGGCGCCGTCGGTAAGGGAGGACACCCCGGAGGACACCTCCACCAGTCCGGTGAGCAGCCGCTCCGCCCAGGTCTGATCCATCCCCAGGGGGGCCAGCAGGGCGGAAAGGAGGCCGCCCAGCAGCTCCAAGACACCTGCGTGTGCCAAGATACGCAGAAATACAGTAAAAAACAGGATGAAGGCGCAGATATTCAGGGTGGACTGCATAGCGCCGAGGACGGACTGGGTAAAGGCCTTGGGAAAGCTGGCGGTCTGGAACTGGGGACCTCCGCTGCGCCGGGTCTGGGGACCGTCGCCGGGCCTGTAGAACCGGAACAGCACCCCCACCAGCAGGGAGGCCAGCAGGTGGGCGAGGTAGAGGAGCAGGCCCACTGTCCCGCTCCCGAACACCCCGGCCCCCACCACCCCCAGGATAAAGGCGGGCCCGCTGTTGTTGCAGAAGGCCAGCATCCGCTCCGCCTCGGTGCGGGAGCACTGGCCGTTTTCGTAAATCTGGATGGCTGTCCGGGCACCCACAGGGTAGCCCCCTATAAAGCCCAGGGCCAGGGCGGTGGCACAGTTTCCGTTAACCCGAAAGAGGGGGGCCATCACCGGCTCCAACAGCCTGCCCAAATACCGGGACATCCCCAGCTCCACCACCAGGGAGGACAGCACAAAAAAGGGGAACAGGGAGGGGAGAATCACGTTGCCGCATAGGGCTACCCCGTCCCGCATGGCCTCCATGGCCTGCTCGGGCCACAGGATCAGGGCTAGGGTGGCCCAGAGAAGTCCCGCGCCCAGTAAAATGTCCCGGTACTGAGCCTTGCCTACAAGCTTCCCCATGTCCGCGCACCCCCTCAGAAAATTTCCTCTGAGAGGATATGCGCAGACACCGGTTTTCTTGCCTGTCCCAGGAAAACGGATTCAGGCTACGGTATGTAGGATGACTGTATCGCTGCGCACTGTTCGATACGCTTTTGCAGCTTTTGTTCCGCGTCAATGAGATAGTGCCAGACCGCATTGAAGCCGTCCGCATAGGGGTCTCTCACCTGTGCCAGCCCCATGGTCATAATGCCGATTGCGTTAATGCCGTCGTGGATGTGATTGGCCGCGTCCTCCAAATCAATCAAAGCTTGTCGATACTCCATATTTTCCTCCTTGCTTTTCACCGGGAGGAGTGGTATAGTTAGATTTACCAGACCTCCGGGTGTGGTGTTTTTAGAGTGTTGGTACGGTTTGATGGGCCGCCAACACTCTATTTTTCTTGCTCCAAAAGCAGATGGATACCGCGGCGGATGGCCTCCGTTCTGGTGACACCGTGCTTCTCACAATATGCCAGCAGCCGGGTATTGGTGTCCCGGTCAAAGCGTACCTGTAAACCGAAGCTGAGCGGATTTTCTGCTTTTGGACGCCCTGTGCGTGGGCTCACTTCATCACCTACTTTCTGCACCCTAAAATATATCATAGTTGTTAGGATGCAAAAAGTCAAGGGTTTTTTCAAATCGTAAGAAAACAATTGCAGAGTGGGAAAATTTACAGTATAATAGGCGGGTACGAAAGGGGGCGGGGGCTATGGAACAGCATGAGATCACCCAGGCGGGGCCGCTGCTGGACGACCAGGGCAACCTGCGGGAGGCGGGCTACGCCAGGCGGATGCTGCCGGTCTACGACAGAAACGACGTGAAGGGCCACGCCATGCGTATCAAGGAGTGGGACTACTACCTGGTGATGAACGGCCAGTTTGCCCTGGCGCTGACCATTGCGGACAACAGCTATATGGGCCTGGACTCCATCTCCCTGCTGGACTTCTGGGAGAACACCCAGATCACTAAGAGCCCTATGCGCCTGCTGCCCATGGGCTCAACGGGGATGCCCTCCTCCTCACTGGAGGGGGACAGCGCCTCCGGCGGCCGGGGCTACTCCCTGCTGTTCCGGCGGGAGGAGGACCAGCGGCAGCTCTACGCCCACATGGAGCACTTTGACGGCCGGGATGCGCTGGATGCGCACATCATCCTCACCCACGAGCCAGAGGAGTCCATGGTCATCTGCACCCCCTTTGACAAGCCCGGCCACTTCTACTTTAACCAGAAGATCAACTGCCTGCGGGCCTCGGGCAAGGTGACGGTGGGGGAGCGGGAGTATATGCTGGACCCCTCCGACTCCTTCGCTGTGCTGGACTGGGGCCGGGGTGTGTGGACCTACCACAACACCTGGTACTGGGCCTCCGCCTCCGGCCTGGTGGATGGGGTGCCCTTCGGCTTCAACCTGGGTTACGGGTTTGGAAATACCTCCGCAGCCACGGAAAACATGCTGTTCTATAACGGAAAGGCCCACAAGCTCTCCAAGGTCCGCTTCCGCATCCCCGGCCGCCGCCGCAAGCGCCGGTATATGGAGCAGTGGGAGTTTACCAGCGACGACGGCCGGTTTGAAATGCGCTTCGACCCCGTACTGGACCGCTCCGCCTGCACCAGCGCCGGGGTGATCAAATCGGACCAGCACCAGATTTTTGGAAGGTTTACCGGCCTGGCCATTCTGGACGACGGCACCGAAATTTTTGTCAAGGATTTTCTTGGCTTTGCCGAGGAAGTGGAGAACAAATGGTGAGCCGCTCCCTGCCCCAGCTGCGCCTGGTGGACACCCCTCGGGGGCCCCTTACCTATACCCTCACCCGGAAGCGGGTGAAAAACCTCAACCTGCGGGTGGGGGCCGGGGGGGAAATCATGGTGTCCCTGCCCCTGACCTGCTCTGTAAAGCAGGCGGACGACTTCATCCGGGAGAAAAGCGGCTGGATTCTGGACGCCACAGCCCGCCGGGAGGGGCGGCAGGCGGAGCCCCTTCCGCCGGTGTCCCGGGAGGAACAGGCCCGGCTGCTGGGGGAGGCCCTGACTCGGATGTACCCCCTGGTGGCTCCCCTGGGGGTGGCCTTCCCGGTCCTGAAGCTGCGGAAGCTGAAAAGCCAGTGGGGCAACTGCCACTGGGCCCAGGGGTACATCACCCTGAACACTGCCCTGGCCCGGTGCCCGGAGGAGCTGCGGGACTACGTGGCCCTCCACGAGCTGGTCCACTTCCTCCACCATGACCACGGGCCGGGCTTTTACGCCCGGATGGATGCCCTCATGCCCGACTGGCGACGGCGGAGGAAGGCATTGAAGTGCTACAGCGGTGCGCTGGAGCGGGAATGAACTGGAAAGGTGTGAAACACTATGGCATACCGCCCCCTGGCGGACGAGATACGGCCCACCAGCCTGGACGAGGTGGTGGGCCAGGGACATATTTTAGGAAAAGATGGCCTGCTCCGCCGGATTGTGGAGGGGGGCAATGTCCCTAACCTGATTTTCTACGGCCCCTCGGGCACCGGCAAGACCACCGTGGCCAACATCATCGCCCGGAAGACCAACCGGCCTCTCCACCGGCTCAACGCCACCACCGCCTCCATCTCCGATATCAAGGACATCATGGCGGATATCGGCACCCTGCTGGCCCCGGAGGGGGTGCTGCTCTATCTGGACGAGATCCAGTACTTTAACAAGAAGCAGCAGCAGTCCCTGCTGGAGTTTATGGAGGACGGGCGGATTACCCTTATCGCCTCCACCACGGAAAATCCCTTTTTCGCCGTCTTTGGGGCAGTGCTGTCCCGGGCCAGCGTGTTTGAGTTCAAGCAGATCACCGCTCAGGATGTGCTCCCCGCCATCGACCGTGGTGTTGCCATCATGGGGCAGCGGCTGGGGGCAGAGGTCAGGTGTGAGGAGGGGGTCCGGGAGCACATCGCCTCGGCCTGCGGGGGAGACGTGCGCAAGGCCATGAACGCCATTGAGCTTCTGCTCACCGCTGCCAGGCGGGAGCAAGGGAAACTACTTGTCACCCTGGAGGATGCCCAGACCGCCGCCCAGAAGTCGGCCATGCGCTACGACCGGGAGGGGGACGCCCACTTTGATATCGCATCCGCCCTGATGAAGTCCCTCCGGGGCTCCGACCCGGACGCCGCCCTTCACTATCTGGCCCGGCTGCTGGAAGCGGGGGACCTGATTACCGCCATCCGGCGGATTTTGTGCTCCGCCAGCGAGGATATCGGCCTGGCCTACCCCATGGCGGTACCCATTGTGAAGGCCTGCGTGGACAACGCCCTCCAGTTGGGTCTGCCCGAGGCCAAACTGCCCCTGGCCGAGGCGGTAATCCTGCTGGCCACCGCTCCCAAGTCCAACACCGCCTGTATGGCCATCGACGCCGCTCTGTCCGACGTGCGGGCGGGGCGCACCGGGAGCATCCCCCGGGAGCTGCAAAACGTCCACGCCGACTCCGCCGGCCAGGAGCGGGCGCAGGGGTACAAGTACCCCCACAGCTTCCCCCGCCACTGGGTGGCCCAGCAGTACCTGCCCGACGAGCTGGTGGGAACGCGCTACTATGAATATGGCGACAATAAGACCGAACAGGCCGCCAAGCGGTACTGGGAGGAGATCAAAGGAGAGAGATAGATGACACTGGGAGAGCTGGCACATATTTGGATTATCGTCTGCCCGCTGGTATTTCTGGGCGGGCTGATCGATGCAGTGGCCGGAGGGGGCGGGCTCATCACCCTGCCGGCCTACTTGATCGCGGGGCTGCCCGCCCACATGGCATCAGGGACTAACAAGTGCGGCAACGCCTTTGGCACCTTTCTGTCCACCGGGCGCTTTCTGAAACGGGGAGATGTTCACGTTCCCAGCGCAATTGCCGGGGCAATCGGCGCGCTGGCCGGGGCCTGGGTGGGGGCGCAGCTCAACCTCATTATGCCGGAGCAGATGCTGTACTATGTCATGCTGGCGGTGGTGCCGGTGATGGCGGTTTTTCTGCTGTTGAAGCGGGATTTCGGCCAGGAGGACCGGTCCGGTGAACTGAGCCGGGGCCAGCTGATGGCCATGGCCGCCGGCATCGGCCTGGTTATCGGCGGGTATGACGGCTTTTTCGGCCCGGGGGCGGGCACCTTTCTGATGCTGGCCTTCACCGGCCTGTGCCGGTTCGACCTGCTCACCGCCTCGGGAAACACCAAGGTGGCCAACTCGGCCAGCAACCTGGCTTCCCTGGTTACCTTTGCCATCGCGGGTAAGGTGATGTGGGCGGTGGGCATCCCCGCTGCCCTGTGCGGCATTGCCGGCAACTACTTAGGCTCAAGCCTGGCCTTGAAGGGAGGGGCCAAGGTGATTCGGCCCATGTTCTTCGTGGTGCTGACCCTGCTGCTGGCACGGCTGATCTATGGCCTGTTTGCATGAAAAAAGCCGCCTTCTGGCGGCTTTTTCTCATAACTTTGAGCTGTAGTAGTTTACCAGCAGGTCCACGCACGCACCGTAGGAACGCAGGCCCAGCTCCTGGTTGTTACTTTTGAGGAAGCCGTCGTAGATGTTCCCCGCCACCTCCTCCGCCGGGGACTCCAGGGCCGACCAATAGGCGTTGTTGTCGTTCCAGTCAGTAGCCAGCTCCCGGTTGAAGGTCTGCTTCGAAATGTCGCGCCAGACATCGGGAGCGACGGAATACAGGGCGTTGCACAGGTTAATCAGGCCCGAGAGGTAGCCGGAGTACTGATACACCACGTCGTCGCAGGAGGTGCAGGCGGCGATCCCCACAAAGTTGGCTTCCAGCTCGGAGGCCACCATCCGCTGGTGGGCCATCTCGTGACCGATGGTGGAGGGCAGCAGACAGGCGGGGGCATCCACATTCACGTTGGCCTCGCCGGTGAAGGGAAAGTAGATGCCGGTAAAGCCAAGAATGCTTTGCAGCCGAGAGCACAGCAAGGGTTTTACCCTTACAGGTTTTATGTCCAGCGAGGAGAACTCCCGGGCGATATTTTGATAGATTTCCGGCCCCCGGCCGAAGCAGCCGGACAGAGGTTCCGCAAAATGCCCCTCGCTGTCCCGGGGCACCTGGGGGGCCAGGGCGGCGGCCTGACGGGCAAAGTATTGGGTGACGGCGGCCAGCTCCTCCACCGAGTAGGGGCCGGTCTCCAGCCCCTCCCGCTGTGCAAAGGTGGGGATGTAGTAGGCGGCGTTCCACAGCCAGCACAGCCCCGCCCACAGCCACAGCCAGGCCGCTCCCAGGGCGGCCAGCCGCCGCAGGAAGGGAAGGGGCGCCCACTGCCTGACCGCCAGCACCACAGCCCGCACCAGCCAGACCACACATCCGGCCAGAAACAGAGCGGTGAGCGCCTCGGCCGCCGAGAAGGGGAAGACAGCCCATATCCGGCCCAGAAGCTGCTCCACCGGGGCCATCACGCCAAAGACCCAGCCGTTCATCAGGGCCTGCCTGCCCCTCAGCAGTTGAAACAGGACCACCAGCGCCAGCGGAATGGTGACAGCCCCCAGCAGGAGCCAGAGCTGATTCCAATTTACATACCTCTTTTTGGTCTCCATAGGGTCTCCTTTGCAGAATCGGGCGGCGGGAGGCCGCCTCTACTTTATAACGACAGGGTTGGTGGTCCACTCCAGCCCGCCGGGCCGGGGGGTAGGGAAACAGAGGGAATACAGGTCGGTAAACCGCTCCTCCAGGGCAAAGAGGGCCTGAGCCTCCGGAGAGAAGCGGGGGATGTGGGCGGGTTTGACGGAGAAGGGGAGGGCGGCCCTTCGGTTCATCTCACGCAGGACGTCCCGCCCACGGCGGTTGAAGCCCAGCACCCGGATGTAAAGGGGAGCGGCGGGGCGGTCCGCCTCCCGCAGGCCCAGCAGGGCATAGAGGGCCAGACGGCGGACCCGGGCATGGGCGTAGGTCCGGGTCTTGGTCAGGGCGTACAGCTCCTCCAGGCTGGCCGTCTGCCGGGCGGCGCACAGTAGACGGGCGGCCAGGCCGTCGCCGCTGTCGGGGAGGGCCTCCGCCTCCGCCAGGGTCATGGAGCGCAGCCGGGCAATAAGGGCCCGCTCTAGATGCTTCATATCCGCCGCTTCGCCCTTCCAGGGCAGAGGCAGGAAAGGGGAGACGCCTATCACCTCTCCCGCCCGCAGTTTTTGCCGCAGGAGGGAGGCGGAGGGGAAACCGTCCCCCTCGGCGGGGCTGTCGTGTCCTGCGCCCCGGCGGGGAATTGTGACCGCCTCCATGTCCGGAGGCACGAAGCGGAGGTACTCCACACCCAGGTTGTTGTTGGGGAGGTCCAGCAGGGCGGCGGTGTCCTCACCCAGCAGAGCTTCCACCGCCTGGCGGCGGCACTGGGCGAAGGATTTTTTCGGCCCCAGCGTCCGGCGCAGAGCTTGGGGGAAGTCCGGGCTGTTGAGGCACCGGGCCAGCTCCCGCAGGGATGGAATTTCACCGCACTCGCTGCCGAAGGAGAGGACATCCACCACCCCCGTGGCCGCCAGAAGGGCTATCGCCCCCCTGGCAAAGCCCTCAGCGGAGGCGATGGCCCACACAGTGGGCAGCTCCAGCACCAGGTCCACGCCGCCGGCCAGGGCCATCTCCGCCCGGGTCCACTTGTCGATAATTGCGCACTCCCCCCGCTGGACCCAGTTTCCGCTCATAACGGCCACCACGGCGGTCTCCTTCTGGAACAGCCGCCGGGTCTCCTGAATGTGCCAGGCGTGTCCGGTGTGGAAGGGATTATATTCCGCGACAATTCCGATGATTTTCAAGGGCGGCCCTCCTGCGGAAAAATATCTGGAAGAAAAACAAAAAAGTGGTTGTCCATTTTGAAAAAAAGCGTTAGAATAGGGATATCGACCGGGCTGCCTCTATTGTAGTACATTTCCAGCCAGGAGGCAACCCAAATTTGATTTGAGAAGGAGACGATTCCCATGAATATTTTGGTAATCAACGCTGGCAGTTCCTCTTTGAAGTATCAGCTGCTCAATCCCGAGACCCAGCAGGTGCTGGCCAAGGGCCTGTGCGAGCGCATCGGCATCGACGGCAAGTTCACCTACAAGCCCGAGGGCAAGACCGCTGTGAAAGAGGCCGACGTTGCCATGCCCACCCACAACGAGGCCATCAAGGCCGTGCTGGACGCCCTGGTGGACAAGGACAACGGCGTCATCGGCTCCATGAAGGAGATCGACGCGGTGGGCCACCGGGTGGTCCACGGCGGGGAGAAGTTCGCCAAGTCCGTGCTCATCACCGACGAGGTCATGGCCGCCATCGAGGAGTGCAACCCCCTGGCACCCCTCCACAACCCCGCCAATATCATCGGCATCAAGGCCTGTCAGGCTCTTATGCCTGACACCCCCATGGTGGCCGTGTTCGACACCGCTTTCCATCAGACCATGCCCGCCGCCGCCTATATGTACGCCCTGCCCTATGAGTACTACGAGAAGGACAAGGTCCGCCGCTACGGCTTCCACGGCACCTCCCACAAGTACGTCACCCAGCGGGCCGCCGAGATGCTGGGCAAGCCCATCGAGAGCCTGAAGCTGATCTCCTGCCACCTGGGCAACGGCTCCTCCATCGCCGCCGTGGACGGCGGCAAGTCGGTGGACACCTCCATGGGCTTCACCCCCCTGGCCGGCCTGCCCATGGGCACCCGCTGCGGCGACATCGACGCGGGCATCCTCCAGTACCTGATGAACAAGTACGGCATGGACATCGACAAGATGCTCAATGTGCTCAACAAGAAGTCCGGCGTGGAGGGCCTGAGCTGCGTCAGCTCCGACTTCCGCGACCTGGAGAACGCCGCCGCCGAGGGCAATGAGAAGGCCGAGCTGGCTCAGAAGAAATTTGCCTACGAGGTCCGCAAGTATGTGGGCGCTTACGCCGCCGCCATGGGCGGGGTGGACGCCGTCATCTTCACCGCCGGCGTGGGCGAGAACGACAAGGTAATCCGCGCTATGGCCTGCCAGGGTCTGGAGTTCATGGGCCTGAAGCTGGACGAGACCGCCAACGACGTCCGGGGCAAGGAGACCGTTATCTCCGCCGCCGACTCCAAGGTGAAGGTGCTGCTCATCCCCACCAATGAGGAACTGATGATCGCCATTGACACCGCCGCGTTGGCCAAGTAAACGAACCCCACCGAAAAGGCGGACGCAGCGCGTCCGCCTTTTTGCGTCATTGACAACGGTCGTGTCCATACACTATAATAAAAAACGACCAACCAGAATTTAAGGAGACGTACAGCATGAAAGACATGATTGCATATTGCGGGCTAGACTGCGAGAAATGCGACGCATACCTTGCAACGATCCACGACGACCAGGCCCTGCGTGAAAAGACTGCGAAATTGTGGGCTGAGTTAAATCAAGCTCCCATTCTGCCGGAACATATCAACTGCCAGGGCTGCCGTGTTGCGGGGATAAAAACCGTATTTTGTGACAGTCTCTGCGGTATCCGTCAGTGCGCGCTGAAAAAGGGCGTGGCGACATGCGGCGACTGCCCGGAGCTGGAGAAATGTGAGATTGTTGGAATGGTCATCGCCAATAACCCGGAAACCCTGAAAAATTTAAAAGGATAAAACAGCAGAACAGGAGGCCGGCATGGATATCCACGTCAACGATATACTAAAGATGAAGAAGCCCCACCCCTGCGGCAGCGGAGAGTGGCTGGTTCTGCGGGTGGGGATGGACTTCAAGATGCGCTGCCAGGGCTGCGGCCGGGAGGTCATGCTGCCCCGAAGCAAAGCGGAAAAAAACATCAAGAAGGTTTTCCGGGACGGCCAGAGCGTGGAAAACCTGTAAAGGAAAGGAGCCTTACTATATGCGCTACGACAGCGATTTACTGTACCGGCCGCCGGGGGAGTGGAAAAGCTACCTGCTCCAGTGCACCATCGGCTGCTCCAACAACCAGTGCACCTTCTGCGGGATGTACAAGGAGAAAAAATTCCGCATCCGCCCGGTGGCGGACATTCTGGAGGACATCGACATGGCCCGGGACTACTACGGCCCGGAACTGCGGCGGGTGTTCCTCATGGACGGCGACGCCATCATCATGAAGACGGAGGAGCTGCTCCAAATCCTCCATAAGCTCTACGACCGCTTCCCCAAGCTGGAGAAGGTGACCCTCTACGCCGGGCCCAAGAGCACCCTGTCCAAGACGCCGGAGGAGCTGCGTACCCTCCACGAGGCCGGGCTGTCCCGGGCCTACCTGGGGGTGGAGAGCGGCAGCGACCGGGTGCTCCAGTTCATCCACAAGGGCTGTTCCGCCGAGCAGATGCTACTGGCCGGCCAGCGGCTGGTGGAGGCGGGCATCGACCTGTGGGTCACCATCATCCTGGGGATGACCGGGGCCAATGGGGAGGGGGGCGACTGGGAGGAACACATCCTGTCCACCGCCAAAATGATTAACGAGATGAAGCCCCGGCACCTGTCGGCCATGACCTTCGCCCCTGCCAAGGGCACCCCTTTGGGAGAGGACGTGCTGGCCGGCCGGTTTGAGGTCTGCTCCGCCGACCACGTGCTGGAGGAGTGCCACCTGCTCATTGAACACCTGGATGTGGACCCGCTCCATTTCACCAGCAACCACGCCTCCAACTACCTGCCCCTGAAGGGCGGCCTGCCGGAGGATAGGGAAAAATTCCTGGACATGATCGACCAGGCCCTGGCAGGCAAAATCCGCCTGCGCAAGACGCTGAACCGGGGCATTTGACCCCGAAAATCCTCCCGCCTCCCGGCCTGCTGGATCCGGGAGGCGGTCTTTGTTCGGATACACGATTTCTGTCATTTTTTGGGTGGGACAGACGAAAGTGGAAGGAAACACGGTTATTCCTGTGAGTTTTGAACAACTTATATAAGATAGCGCAGTCATTTCTAGTTAATTTTGCCCTTGCTTTGCATTTCGGAATTGGTTACAATGTGGTTACAAAAGTAACAGGGGTTGCTTTTGGTTGTCATAATTAGGGCCTTGGTTGTCATAATTTTGACACAACTACAATCCAAAAGGAGTGCAGACAATGAAGCGAAAGCTGATTTCTATTCTGCTCAGCATCTTTGCCATGCTCCTCCTGATGGGCGCTGCCGCCAATCCTGACCCGGCAGCCGCCCTCGTGCCAGAGGAGGAGAGCACCGCTTCCACCGATGCGGCGCTTGAGACTGAAGCGCAATTGCCCGACGAAAACGCGGAGCAGGCAGAGGACGAGACCCCCGAGGAAACCCCCTCGGAGAGCGAGGACCCCTCCCAGGGGGAGGACCTTGGAGAGGGAGAGCCCCCTGTCGTTGTGCCGGCGGGAGACCCCAGCCTGCTCATTAACGGCCAGCCAGCCCCCCTGGAGCTGAACAAGGAGATGCAGAAGGGGACTACCTATGTGTCTCTGTCCGTCATGGCCCGGCAACTGGCGCCCAACGCCCAGATCAGCTGGAACGGCTCCGCCGCCACGGTGGTGACCGATCAGCTGACCCTCACCGCCGAGGTGGGCCAGCTCTATGTGGTGGCCAACGGCCGGTATCTCTATACCCCTGAGCTGGTTCAGATCAATCATGCAAGTCAGGTCATCGTCCCCCTGCGGGTGGTGGCCAAGGCCTTCGACGCCGCAGTGGGCTACGACGCGGCCACCGGTCTGACCACCGTGACCAGCGGCTCGGGCGCTATCCTCAACGGCGAGAGCTTCTATAACCCCGACGACCTGTTCTGGCTGTCCCGGGTGATTCACCGGGAGAGCGGCAATCAGCCCATGGAGGGTAGGATGGCGGTGGGCAATGTGGTGCTCAACCGGGTGTCTGACCCCATTTTCCCCGACACGGTAGAGGGGGTGCTGGCTCAGAAAAACCAGTTCAGCACCTACAAATCCGGGGTGCTGGCCGCCACGGAGCCCTCGGAAAACAGCACCATTGCCGCCAAGCTGGTTATGGACGGCGGCGTGGTGGAGGAGACCCAGGGTGCGCTGTTCTTCGACTCCGGCGTAAACAGCTGGGCCGCCCGGAACAAGCGGCACATCGCCACCATCGGCGGACACAAATTCTACGGCTAAGCAGATCAGGGATGCCTTTTTGGCATCCCTGATTTCTATATAAGAAAACAGGGACGTGTAAAACACGTCCCTGCTGTTCTCTCTTAAACCGCCTGCATCCGTCTGACGATATCAAGCAGGACGGTCAGCGGCTCCTTATCTTGGCTATCCTCCTGGCCCTGCCGGGCTAGTATGCTCTCCAGCCAGCGGACCAGGTCGCCGTCTGCGTCTTCCAGCGACTGGAGCGGCTGGTTTTCACCGCCGATCACATAGGCTGAGCCGCATCCCATGCCGCCGGCCGCAAATGTTCCCGGGTCCATGTTCAGGATTCGCCACCCGTGATGTCCTAATTTCATTGCGTCAAAGCGAGACAGTGCGCCTGCCTCAATCAGGTCGTCCAGAAATGCGTCGTACTGGCCTTGGGTCATACTGCGGGGGTCGTACTTGTCGGCCAGAGCGGCGAGCTCCTGGTCGGACAGTCCGGTCCGGAGGGCAGTGCCCGCTGCACAGGTATCACAGTTGGGGGACTGTGAGGCGCCGCCCTTGCGGGCGCTGTCAGTCTGTTTCAGAATGTCGTCAAAATTTTTCGCGTGCCAGCTCCCGTCGGACCGCTGGGTCAGGTTCAGCTTCGTTTGGACCGGTGTGCCGTTACGGAACGCTACGGCTGTTAAAGTAATGTCCATAAGTTTGCACTTCTCCGCAAATCGACTTCCTTATCTGAATTTCGATATCCCTATCAAATCATATATCGGACTGGAGCTGGAAAAGATAACCGCACCTTGCGGAGAAAATGGACACGGCAGGGCGGTGGAGCATCCCTCCTGCCGGGCAATCCGAAACATCTGTATACGGTCCTCACGGTCCTTCTGGGCCTTCTGTTCGGGTTTCTCGGTATTACCGTCGGGGAAGTTACTCTCGTCCTTTTTGATAGGATGAAAGTCCCCCAAAAACCGTGCAACATTGAACGGCCCTGTGGGTGTTCTTGCAGGCTCAAACGATGCTTGCCACCCTGTAATGCATACACGTTCTCCCGGGTCGTAGTCCAGGGGTTTCGGACGTTCGACCAGTCCCTTATCAGCCAAAAAGTCAACAATATCCTTGTACTCCTGAGAAGTCATTTTGCTCATGTCGCATTTATCCGAAAGCGACTCAATTTCCTCTGCTGTAAGTTTGTTTTCTCCAGTTTTGGCCAGCTCAGACTCCTTTGCCAGGATATCCGAAAAAAAGCCCGGGATGGGAGTGACCATCAGTTTTTCTCTATCGAACCTGTAACCAGGCGCCGTGGCGTATAATGCTAAATCATAAGTGCTCAATTGAATTTTCTCCTTTCATGGTGACGGTTCTTCCTCCAGAAGACCTTTTACCGTCGTCTCTAACCAGTTTAATTCATCTTCAATGTCTGTGGGGGTCCGCTCCAGCTGGGCGGGGGGGAGGTCTTTTATCATGACTTGTTCTCCCAGGTCCAGTTTTTCCTTCCGGGGGAGATTGAGACCAATCAAAACTCCCACGCCGACAAGCAGAACGGCCAGAAGTAGAGAAGCCAGCGCGGTGCGGGGTCTGAACACCCGGACCGGCAGGGGTGAGGGAGGCGGTGTCTCCTCCTGTATTTTTCCCTCTGGGACTTTTTCCTCTGTCTGCGCCGCCGGGACTGTAGTCTCATTTTGAATCAAGTCATCCAGCGGCACACCGTACACCTCGCTCAGGCTCACCAGATTGTCCAGCGTGGGGACCGCCGTTCCCACCTCCCATCTTGATACGGCCTGACGGGAGACCTGCAGGGCCTCGGCCAGCTCCAGCTGTGTCAGTCCCTTTTCCTTCCGCAGCTGGGACAGCTTTTTCTTCAAGTCCATATATGCTCACCTCGTCCAGTGTAGGGGTAGCGCCCCCAAAAGTAAACCGCATCCCCGTTGCATTGGGGCAACTGGCAGTTGCACAGGGCTTTTTTCTCCCATTATACCGAAAAGCCCGCCCAAGCACAAGCTGCGCCCGCATTTGCAGGTCCAACGGATTTTGGGCGAAGTTTTTTAAAATGGGGCTTTTCTTTTTGTATATTCATGTATATAATACTCTAGGAAGTTTATGGACCTGTATTAGGAGGCTGTACTGATGACAAGAAGCAGTGCGAGAGAGATTGCCATTCACATTATTTTCACCTTGGGCTTCGACACCCGCAGCGCCCAGGAGGTGCTGGACGCCGAACTGACCCGGGAGCGGTTCCGGGAGCTGGCAGAGGAGCTGCCCCTCTATGAGCAGTTCCCCAACGAGAAACAGGAGCGGTACATACGGGAGTTGGTCCAGGGGGTGTTCGCCCACGGGCCGGAGCTGGACGACTGCATCAGCCGCTACTCGGTGGGCTGGTCCTTTGCCCGCATCCCCCGTATGGCGGCGGCGGTGATGCGCACCGCCATGTATGAGGTTCTCTACATGCCCGACATCCCCAACGCCGCCGCCATCAATGAGGCGGTGGAGATCGCCAAGCGGTATGAGCCGGCGGACGTGGTATCCTTCGTCAACGGCATCCTGGGCACCTTCGTCCGCACGGAGTTTGAGGACACCCCGCCCCGGCCGGAGAAGAAGGCCCCGGAGGAGGAAGCGTGATGTCTGTTCTGGGGCTGGACACCAGCAACTACACCACCTCCGTCGCCCTCTTTGACGGGGAGACGGGGGTGAATCTCGGCCGCCTGCTGGAGGTGCGTCCCGGCGAGCTGGGCCTGCGGCAGAGCGACGCCCTGTTTCAGCACGTGAAACACCTGCCCCAGCTGCTGGAGCAGCTGGAGATAGGGGACATCCGGGCGGTAGGGGCCTCCACCCGTCCCAGGGCGGTGGAGGGCTCCTACATGCCCTGCTTTCTGGCGGGGGAGAGCCAGGGCCGGGGGATTGCCGCCGCCTTGGGCGTCCCGTTCTATGCCCACTCCCACCAGCAGGGACACCTGGCTGCCGCCACCTGGTCTGCCGGGCGGATGGACCTCCTCAATGCCCCCTTTCTGGCCTGGCACCTGTCGGGGGGAACCACCGAGCTGCTGCTGGTAAGGCCGGAGGGGACCTCCGTCACCGCCGAAATCATCGGCGGCACCAGCGACCTGTCCGCCGGACAGCTCATCGACCGCACCGGCGTGCTGCTGGGGCTGCCATTCCCGGCGGGGAAGGCGCTGGACGGGCTGTATACCCAGGCGGATACCTGCTATGAGCCAAGGGTAAAGCTAAAAGACCTTACATTTTCTCTGTCCGGGATGGAGAACCAGGTGAAGGCCCTGGCGGAGGAGGGCGAGAAACCGGCCAACATTGCCCGCTTTGCCATCGACGCGGTTTCCAACGTGGTATGGCGCGCCACCCAGGAGGCCCAACAGCGTTACCTCGGCCTGCCGGTGCTGTGCTCCGGGGGCGTGGCCTCCAATTCCCAGCTGCGGGCGGGACTGACCAAGCTCTGTGGGGCCATTTTTGCCGAGCCCCGGTATTCCACCGACAACGCCATGGGGACTGCTATTCTCACCTGGCGGGCGCTGAAAGCGGGGGAGCGGTCATGAGAGAGGACGCCATCCTGTCCCCCAGCCAGGTGGGGCAGTATCTGAAAAACATGATGGACCGGGACCATCTGCTCTCCCGGCTGCTGGTGCGGGGGGAGCTGTCCAACTACAAGATGTACCCCTCCGGGCACCACTATTTCACCCTGAAGGACGGGGAGGGGGCCCTGCGGTGCGTCATGTTCCGCAGCGACGCCCAGTCCCTGCGCTTTCGGCCGGAGAACGGGATGCAGGTGATTGCCGCCGGCCGGGTGACCGTCTTCCCGCGGGACGGCCAATACCAGATGTACTGCGCCCGACTCACCCCCGAGGGGGTGGGGGATCTGGCCCTGGCCTTCGAGCAGTTGAAGGAGAAGCTGGCCCGGGAAGGGCTCTTTGACCCGGCTCACAAGAAGGACATTCCAGTATTTCCCAGGAAAATAGCCCTGATTACCTCCCCAGCCGGGGCGGCGGTGCGGGACATGATCCGCATTTTAGGGGCCCGCTGGCCTCTGGCGGAGGTGACGGTCATCCCTGTCCGTGTCCAGGGGGCGGAGGCCCCCCAGGAGATTGCCGCCGCCATCCGCTGGGCGGACGCCAACCAGGTGGCCGACCTGCTGATCACCGGGCGGGGGGGCGGCTCCATGGAGGACCTGTGGGCCTTCAACGAGGAGATCGTGGCCCGGGCCATCTACAGTGTGGACACCCCCATTATCTCCGCCGTGGGCCACGAGCCCGATGTGACCATCGCCGACTTTGTGGCCGACCTGCGGGCGTCCACCCCGTCCAACGCCGCCGAGCTGGCGGTGCCCGACCAAAATGAGGTCTACGGAGCCCTTCTGGGGGTGGGGGAGCGGCTGGAGCGGGCCCTGGCCGTCCGGCTGACCCGGCACCGGCAGACGCTGGACCGCCTGACCGCCAGCCGTCCCATGACCGAGCCAGCCGCCTATTTTCGGGAGAAGCGCCTGCTGCTGGACTTTCAGAGCAGCCGCCTGGCCCACGGCCTGCGCAGCTCCGCCGCTGGACAGCGGGAGCGGCTGAGCCGGCTGTCGGCGGCGCTCCCCGGCAGCGCGGCCCGGGCTGTTACACAGCGCCGGGAGCGGCTCAACGCCTTGGCCGCCTCTCTGGACGCCCTGAGTCCCCTGAAGGTGCTGGGCCGGGGCTACGCCATCGCCCGGCGGGCGGACGGAAAGGCCGTGGTTTCCACCGGCGATGTGGCGCCCGGCGACAAGCTGAACCTGACCTTATCGGACGGCAGTGTAGACTGCCGGGTACTTTAAAAAGGAGAGCAAGCAATGGCCGCAAGAAAGAAACTGAATTTTGAGAGCTCCATGGCCCGGCTGGAGGAAATCGTGTCCCTTCTGGAGAAGGGGGACGCCCCCCTGGAGAAGGCCATGAGCCTCTTTGAGGAGGGGGCCGGGCTGCTGCGGGAGTGCACCAAGCAGCTGGACGAGGCGGAGCAGAAGGTCACCCTTCTCACCGCCGGAAAAGATGGAGAACTGAGAGAGGAGCCCTTCCCGGGCAAGGACTGACATGGAAAACCACTTTACAGATAGAATGGCCCGGGACCGGGCGCTGATTGAGGATTATCTGGCCCGCGCCTTTGCCCGGGAGGTCCGCCATGCCGATTTGCAGGAGGCCATGGAGTACTCCCTGCTGGCCGGAGGCAAGCGCATCCGGCCCATCCTCACCCTGGAGACCTGCCGCCTGTGCGGCGGAGAGGCGGAGGCGGCTCTGCCCTTTGCCTGTGCGGTGGAGATGATTCATACCTATTCACTCATTCACGACGACCTGCCCGCCATGGACAACGACGACCTGCGCCGCGGCCGGCCCACCAGCCACATCGTCTACGGGGAGGCCACCGCCATCCTGGCAGGGGACGCCCTCCTCACCGCCGCCTTTGGCCAGCTGACCCGGGCCAGCTTGCCCGCTGACCGGATTGTTGCGGCGGTGGAATGTCTGTCCCATGCCGCTGGCTCGGTCGGCATGGTGGGAGGGCAGGCGCTGGACATGGCCGGAGAGGGCCGCGGCCTGGACCGCGGGGAGCTGGAGCTACTCCAGAGCCTGAAAACAGGTGCTCTCATCTCCGCCGCCGCCGAGTTGGGCTGTATCGCCGCCGGAGGGACCCAGGAGCAGCGGACCCAGGTGTGGGCCTACGCCCAGGCCCTGGGCCGGGCCTTCCAGGTCCGGGATGACATGCTGGATGTCACCAGCTCCCAGGAGGAGCTGGGCAAGCCGGTGGGCTCCGACCAGGTGAATGAAAAAACCACCTTTGTCACCGTTCTGGGCCTGGAGGGCTGTGCAGCCCTGGTGGACCAGCTGACCCGGCAGGGGGTTGAGGCCCTCAGCGGGTTCGACGCCCCCGATTTCCACATCTGGCTGGCCCAATCCCTGGCCCAGCGGACTAAATAACCCAATTGGGGGAGGAATCGCGCCTTGACCGTACCCACAGTAAAAACACAATACAAGCCTGTCCTTTCCGATTTGACCGACCCGCAGGGGGAGGAGCTGTGCGCCCGGCTGCGCCGGGAGCTGGTGGAGGATGTGTCCAGGACCGGCGGCCATCTGGCCTCCAACCTGGGGGCGGTGGAGCTGACAGTGGCCCTCCACCGGGTGTTCGACACCTCGGTGGACCGGCTGGTCTTCGACGTGGGGCACCAGTGCTACGCCCACAAGCTCCTCACCGGGCGGACGCTGTCCACCCTGCGGCAGTATGGAGGGGTCGCTGGCTTCCCCAAGCCCGTCGAGAGCCCTCACGACGCCTTTATCGCCGGCCACGCCTCCAATTCGGTGGCGGTGGCCCTGGGCATGGCCCGGGCCCGGATCATGCTGGGGGAGGACTATAAGGTGATCGCCCTTATTGGCGACGGCGCCCTCACCGGCGGCCTGGCCTATGAAGGGCTGTCCAACGCGGGGGAGTGCGGCCGGCAGATTCTGGTCATTCTCAACGACAACGGCATGTCCATCACCCCCAACGTGGGCGGGGTGGCCGAACATCTGGCCAAACAGCGATTAAAGCCCCAGTACCTCACCTTTAAAAAGCACTACCGCCGTATCATGAACGCCACCGCCCCGGGCCGGGCGGTGTATCGGGTGACCCATCAGGTCAAGCAGGCGCTGAAGCAGTCCCTTCTGCCGTGCAGCATGTTTGAAAATATGGGGTTCCGCTACCTGGGCCCGGTGGACGGCCACAACCTGCCCTTTCTGACCAAAATTCTGCGGTACGCCAAGGATATCGACGAGCCGGTGCTGCTCCACATCAAGACTGTAAAGGGGAAAGGCTTTCCGCCTGCTGAGGCGAATCCCGACGCCTTCCATGGCGTCCCCCCCTTTGATCCCCTTACCGGAAAGCTGAAGCGGGAGCCGGGAGAGAATTTTTCCGCCGTCTTTGGCCGTACCCTTGCCAGGCTGGCGGGGCAGGACCGGCGGGTGTGTGCCATCACCGCCGCCATGACCGGGGGAACCGGTCTGGAGAAGTTCGCCCAGCGGTTCCCTGACCGCTTTTTTGACGTGGGCATTGCGGAGGGCTGCGCCGCCGCAATGGCCGCCGGCATGGCCAAGCAGGGGGCGATCCCCGTCTTTGCGGTGTACTCCACCTTTTTGCAACGGGCCTATGACATGCTCCTCCACGATGTGGCCATTGACAACCTCCATGTGGTGCTGGGGGTGGACCGGGCCGGTCTGGTGGGAGACGACGGTGAGACCCATCACGGCATCTTCGACACGGCCTATCTGGACTCCGTGCCCAATATGACCGTGCTGGCTCCGGCCAGCTTTGCCGAACTGGAGGTCATGCTGGAGCGTGCACTTTTCCGCCTGGAGGGCCCGGTGGCGGTGCGCTACCCCCGCGGCGGCGAGGGCCGGTATGTGGGCACCGCCGGAGAGGAGCCGGCAGCCGTCCTGCGCTCGGGAGACGACATTACCCTGGCCTCCTACGGCACGGAAATCAACGAAGTTCTGGAGGCCGCTGACCTTCTGGAGCAGCAGGGCATCCGGACCGAGGTTGTAAAGCTGAACCAGCTTACGCCCCTTGTCCCGGAGGTGATAGAGCAGTCTGTCCGCAAGACAGGGACCCTCCTGTTCGCGGAGGAGCAGGGAGCCCGGGGCAGTGTGGGCCAGCGGCTGGCCGCCCGGCTGGAGGTGGCCGGTCTGCCCGCCCGGGTGGCCCTGGTCAACTGCGGCGACGGCTTTGTGCCCCACGGGGCGGCGGCCCTGCTGAAACGGGACCTGTCCCTGGACGGGGCGGGGCTCTGCAAAAAAGCGATGGAGGTGTTGGGCCGTGGCCAAACGGAGACTTGACGTTGCCATTACGGAGCTGGGGCTGGCGGAGAGCCGCCAGAAGGCCCAGGCCCTCATCATGGCCGGGGAGGTCTATGTTAACGGCCAGAAGCAGCTGAAGGCAGGGGCCAGCCTGGGGGAGGACGACGCCGTTGAGGTGCGGACCAAGCACCCGCTGCGCTATGTGAGCCGGGGCGGCTTGAAGCTGGAAAAGGCCATGTCCCTGTGGCCCATCAACCTCCAGGACAAAATCTGTGCCGATATCGGTGCCTCCACCGGCGGCTTCACCGACTGTATGCTTCAAAACGGGGCGAAGCTGGTGTATGCGGTGGACGTGGGCTACAATCAGCTGGACTGGAAGCTGCGCACCCACCCTCAGGTGGTGTGCATGGAGCGCACCAACGCCCGGTATCTCACCGCAGAACACATCCCGGAGCCCCTGGACTTTTTCTCCGTGGATGTCTCCTTTATTTCCCTGAACCTGATTCTGCCTGCCCTGCGTCCGCTGATGGGAGAGGGAGGGCAGGCGGTCTGCCTGGTAAAGCCCCAGTTTGAGGCCGGGAAGGACAAGGTGGGCAAGAAGGGGGTAGTCCGGGACCCGGCCGTCCATCTGGAGGTGCTGGAGCACTTTCTGGGGCATGCCGCCTCTGCCGGATTCGCTGTAAAGGACATTACCTTTTCACCAATCAAGGGCCCGGAGGGCAACATTGAGTATCTGGGCTATCTCCAGGCCGGAATGGGTCCCGCCTATGAGGGGGACCTGAAAGCTCTGGTAGAGCAGTCCCACAGTATCTGGAAGGAGGAGGGGCCGTGAAAATTGTACTCAGCTCCAACCCCTACCGGGACAAGGGGCTGCGGGTGGCGCTGGAGGCCAGACGGGTGCTGGAGCACGCCGGAGCCAAAACCGTGATGTGCCTGCCCTTTCAGCCCAAAAAAGGGGACAGGCTGGATCTGCCCCGGCAGCTGGCCCTCTCCCTGCTGGACAAGGAGCTTCCCACCGCCGACCTGCTTATCTGCTTCGGCGGGGATGGCACCATCCTCCACGCCGCTCGGGATGCCACCCTCCACGGAGTGCCCATTTTAGGCGTCAATCTGGGCAGTGTGGGCTTTATGGCGGAGCTGGAGCGCAGCGAGCTGCCCCTGCTGGCCCCTCTGGCCCACGGCATGTACACCATAGAGGAGCGGATGATGCTGGATGTGAAGGTGCTGCGGGGGGACAGGCTTATCAGTCAGGACACCGCACTCAACGACGCGGTCATTTCCAAGGGCTCCATGGCCCGGGTGGCCGAGATGGAAGTGCTGGCAGACCGTGTAAAGGTAACTGCCATTACAGGAGATGGCGTCATTGTGGCCACCCCCACCGGCTCCACCGCCTACTCCATGTCGGCGGGAGGGCCCATTGTGGAGCCCACCTCCAAAAGCATCATTGTCACCCCGGTCTGCGCCCACCAGCTGGCGGCGCGGGCCATGGTGCTGGCTCCGGAGCGAGTGGTGACTGTTCAGCTTCCCAGAGGGAATAGAAAGTATTTATACTTGTCAGTAGATGGCGGAAAAGCGGTCCGCCTGACAGGGGGCGACCGGGTGGAGATCGGCTGCTCCAGGCGGGCTACGCAGCTGGTCCGCCTGGCCGACCGCAGCTTTTATCAGATCATCAACCAGAAACTGGGGGGACTGAGCCAATGAAGAACGTCCGGCAGAGTGAGATCTTGAATATCGTGCGGACCCGGGACATCGACACCCAGGAGCAGCTGCTGGAGGAGCTGCGGGCCCGGGGCTTTACCACCACCCAGGCCACCATTTCCCGGGATATCAAGGAGCTGCGGCTGGTGAAGGAGCTCACCGGCTCCGGCGGCTACCGGTACGCTCTGTCGGAGCGAAAAACGGCCTCCACCTCCGACACCCGCCTGCGCAATATCTTTAAGGAGGGGGTCATCTCGGTGGATGTAGCCCAGAACATTGTGGTGGTGCGCACCATGCCCGGCCTGGCCTCCGCCGCCTGCTCCGCCCTGGACAACATGGAAATCGAAGGGGTGGTCGGAACGCTGGCCGGCGACGACACCGGCATCCTTATCATGCGGGACAACGCTCTGGCCCAGCAGTTCAGCAGTGAGGTCCACAAGCTGTTAAAATAGAGAGAACAGGAGGGGAGGCGCTATGCTCTCCTTGCTACACATCGAAAATATTGCCATTATCGAATCGGCTGATATCAGCTTTGACCGCGGTTTCAACGTGCTCACCGGTGAGACGGGCGCGGGCAAATCCATTGTCATCGACGCCATCAGTGCTGTCCTGGGGGAGCGGACCAGCCGGGAGCTGATCCGCACCGGGGCCAAATCGGCGCTGGTGAACGCGGTGTTTACCGGCTCGCTGCCCCTGAAGTGGCTGGAGGACAACGGGTTCCCCATGGAGGGGGAGGAGCTGATGCTCCAGCGGGAAATTCAGGGGGACGGCCGCAACGCCTGCCGGGTAAACGGCCGGCCGCTGACGGTGGCCCAGCTCCGGGAGCTGGGGCGGCAGATGCTGAACATCCACGGCCAGCACGACGGCCAGCAGCTGCTGGACCCGGACTGCCACCTGGGCTATCTGGACAGCTTCGGCAAGACGGCCCCTCTGCTGGAGGACTACCAGACTGCCTACCGCTCTATGGCGGAGCTGCGCAAACAGATTACCGCCCTGGAGATGGACGAGGCGGAGCGGTCCCGCCGGGTGGACACGCTGGAGTATCAGATCAAGGAGCTGGAGCGGGCCGAGCTGCGTCCCGGCGAGGATGAGGAGCTGGACGCCCGAAAACAGCTGCTGCGCAGCTCCGGCAAGCTGATGGAGGCCATTCAGGAGGCCATCTATGCGCTGTCCGGCGGCGAGGACGGCCAAGGGGCCTGCGACCTTATCAGCGAGGCGGAGGGCGCCATCCGCTCGGTCACCCGGCTGGGTCCCCAGCTGGAGGAGCTGGGGGAGAAGCTCACCAGCCTGCGCTACGCTGCCGACGATGCGGCAGAGACCGTCCGGGACTTTGCCGACGAGTTTGATTTCTCACCGGAGGAGCTGGACCAGCTGGAGAGCCGGCTGGACGTGATCTACCGCCTGAAAAAGAAATACGGCCCCACCGTGGCCGACATGCTGGACTATCTGGAGAAATGCAAGGCAGAGCTGGAGCAAATCCAGGACGCCGACGACACCATCCAGAAGCTGGAAAAGGAGCTGGACAAGGCCCGAAAAGAGGCCCGGAAGCGGGGGGAGGCCCTGTCCAAGGCCCGGAAAAAGGCGGCGGACAGCCTTCAGAAGCGGGTGCAGGAGGAGCTGCGTCAGCTGGACATGCCCAAGGTGCAGTTTGTGGCCGAATTTGCCCCCAGTCCCGGCCAGGACGGAATGGACGACACTGGCATGGACCAGGTGCAGTTCCTCATGTCCGCCAACCTGGGGGAGGCGCTGAAGCCCATCCAGAAGGTGGCCTCCGGCGGTGAGCTGGCCCGGATCATGCTGGCCCTGAAAAACGTGCTGGCTGAGGACGACGGCATCGGCAGCCTGGTCTTCGACGAGGTGGACACCGGCGTGTCCGGCCGGGCGGCCCAGAAGGTGGCCGAGAAGATGGCCGACGTGGCCCGGCGCAAGCAGGTGCTGTGCGTCACCCATCTGCCCCAGATCGCCGCTATGGCAGACACCCACTTCTCGGTGGAGAAGGGGGAGAAGAAGGGCCGCACCTTCACCAATGTGGAGCGGCTGGAGCAGGAGGGGCGGGTAGACGAGCTGGCCCGTCTCATCGGCGGGGCCGCTGTCACCGACTCCCTGCGTGCCAGCGCCTCCGAGCTGCTGGCTCAGGCGGAGGCCTACCGGAGTCAGAAAAAATAAAGGAGAGGGACATATGTTTCGTGCGATGCGCAGAAAAAAACAGCTGCTGTCCTTGGAGGAGACTACAGCCGTGCTGAACAGGGGAACCTCCGGGGTGCTGGCCCTGTCGGGAGACGGGGGCTATCCCTATGCCGTCCCCATCAGCTACGTGTACGATGGGGAAAAGCTCTATTTTCACTGTGCAAAAAGCGGTCACAAGCTGGATGCCATCCGAAGAAATGAGAAGGCATCCTTCTGTGTAATTGACCAGAACCAGATCGTCCCGGAGGAGTACACCACCTATTTTCGCAGTGTCATTGCCTTCGGGCGTATCCGTATTCTGGAGGATGAAACGGAGAAGCGGGCAGCTATTGAGAAGCTGGCCCTCAAATATACCCCGGACGGCACGGCTGAGGACAGGGAGGCGGCTATTCGGCGGGAGTGGGAACCGATGTGCATGCTGGAAATGGAAATTGACCATATCACTGGCAAGGAGGCCATTGAGCTGGTCCGGGGCCGGAACTAGAACAAAATACAGGGCGCACAGCAAAGCTGTGCGCCCTGTTTCGTTTCGTGTCAGGTGGGGATGGTGAAGAAGCTCTGGAGCTGGCCATAGAGGATGAAGGCCATACCCAGGGGGGCGATCGCGCAGATGCAGACAACGAAGAAGGAGTACAGGCCCTTGCTCATCTTATGGCCCTCCTGCTCCACCTCATTCCGGATCAGCTTGGGACGGACGAGCCAGCCAATCACAATGGACATAAGCAGAGCGCCCAAAGGCATAGCCACGCCCTCAGAGATAAAGTCCATAAAGTCCAGCCAGGAGGCGCCCAGGTTACGGCCGGTCTCGTTGAAGGGAATCCACAGGCCGTTGGCGCCCAGGCCGTCGGCGGCCACCAGGGCGGCCTCGGCAAAGACGACCAGGCAGACAATGGTAACCAGCTTGGCCCGCTTGGGGGTATGGCCCTTCAAGGCAACACGGTCAGACAGGAAGGTGACCAGCACCTCCAGCAGAGCGATGGCAGAGGTAATGGCTGCCAGGATGACCAGCAGATAGAACAACACACCAAACAGGGGGCCGGTGGGACCCATGGCGTTGAACACGTCCTGAAGGGTGATGAACAGCAGGGCGGGGCCCGCCTTGGCGGAGTCGGGGCCGCCAAGGGCAAAGGCGGCGGGCAGAACGGCCATACCGGCCATAACCGCCACAATGGTGTCAGAGATAATGATAATCAGGGAGTTTTTTACCAGGCTCTCCTTCTTGCTCAGGTAGGAGCCGTAGGTGACGGTGATGCCCATGGCCAGGGACAGGGAGAAGAACATCTGCCCGCCGGCGGCAGAGAGCACGCCGAGGAAGCCCTTCAGGCTGGTGAGCGGGGTCAGGTCGGGGGCAAACATAAAGGACAGGCCCTCGCCGGCTCCAGGCAGGGTGACAGCCCGGGCAATCACGATAACCAGCATGATGAACAGGGCGGGCATACCGACTTTGTTAAACTTCTCGATGCCGTCCTTGATGCCGCCCCGGATGATAAGGAAGCAGATGAAGATAAAGATGAAGGTGAACGCCACAGCGCCAAACTGGTTGGAGCGCACAGCGGCAAAGGAGTCGCCGCCGGACATGCCGGCCGCAGCCGCTACGCTAAAGGCCAGGTCGGCCATGTTCAGAGACATATACTCGATGCAGTAAGCGCCCAGCACGGTGTAGAAGCTGAGAATCAGGAAAGGGGAGAGCATGGCCAAAAAGCCCAGGAAGGTACCCATGGGACCGGCGGCCTGCTGATAGCTCACCAGAACGCTGCGGCCTGCCCGCCGACCGATAGCCAGCTCGCAGAGCATAATGCTGAAGCCCACTGTGGCGGCCAGGATCAGATAGATAACCAAAAAGGCAAACCCGCCGTTGGCTCCCATTTTATAGGGAAAGCCCCAGATGTTGCCCAGGCCCACCGCGGAGCCCACGGCAGCCATGAGGAAGCCCAGGTTGCTGCCCCATTCTCCTCTGTGATGATGTTGTTCCATAATTTCCTCCTGTTTACAATTTATTCACACTGAAATGCCAGTTAAACGCCATTTTACCAGAATTATCCGTCCCCGTCAACGGTGAAAGTGATAAAATTGGGCGAAAAAAGCGGGGATTTGTGAGGAAAAAGCCGAGGAAGCGCATAAAAACCAAGTGACCATTGCACTTTTTCCAGAGTTTAGTATAATAGAATCTGTGAAAACTATACTTATTTCAGCAGAAAGGGAGCGTTCACATGGATTACGCGAAGGAAAGTCTGCGCCTGCACGGCGAATGGAAGGGCAAAATTGAGGTGGTGGCCACCGTGCCCGCCAACGACAGGGAGTCCCTGTCCCTGGCCTACACCCCTGGGGTGGCCCAGCCCTGTCTGGCCATCCAGGAGGACCTTACCAAAAGCTACGAGCTCACCCGGCGGCACAACCTGGTGGCCGTCATCACCGACGGCTCCGCCGTCCTGGGCCTGGGGGACATCGGCCCCGAGGCCGGGATGCCGGTGATGGAGGGCAAATGCGTGCTGTTCAAGACCTTCGGCGGGGTGGACGCCTTCCCCCTGTGCGTCAAAACTAAGGATGTGGACGAGTTCGTCCGGACGGTGTACAACATCTCCGGCTCCTTTGGGGGCATCAATCTGGAGGACATCGCCGCCCCCCGATGCTTCGAAATCGAGCGGAAGCTGAAGGAGCTGTGCGATATCCCCGTCTTCCACGACGACCAGCACGGCACCGCCATCATCGCCCTGGCCGGGCTGACCAACGCCCTGCGGGTGGTGGGGAAGCGGAAGGAGGAGGTCCGGGTGGTCTTCTCCGGGGCGGGCTCCGCCGCTATCTCCATCACCAGGTTGCTCCTGCTGGCCGGGTTTACCGACATCACCCTGGTGGACAAGTTCGGCGCGGTGTATGAGGGCTGTGACCAGCTGAACTGGGCCCAGCAGGAGATAGCCAAAGTGACCAATCGGGAGAAACGCCAAGGCACACTGGCCGATGTGCTGGCGGGGGCTGACGTGTTTATCGGCGTCTCCGCGCCCAACCTGGTGACCCCGGAGATGGTGTCCACCATGAACAAAGATGCCATTGTCTTCGCCTGCGCCAACCCCACCCCGGAAATTTTCCCCGAGGACGCCAGGGTGGGCGGGGCCCGGGTGGTGGCTACCGGCCGCAGCGACTACCCCAATCAGATCAACAACGTGCTGGCCTTCCCAGGGCTGTTCCGGGGTGCGCTGGATGTCCGGGCCAGCGATATCAACGAGGAGATGAAGCTGGCCGCCGCTCAGGCTCTGGCCGGGCTCATCTCCGACGAGGAACTGCGGGACGACTACATCATCCCCCAGGCCTTTGATCCCAGGGTGGGCCCCGCCGTGGCTAAAGCGGTGGCCGAGGCCGCCCGGAAATCCGGTGTGGCAAGGATTTAATGGAAAGGGGATACGTCAATGAAAGAGGGAACACACCTCACGCTGAAAGACGGGCGGGAAATCCTCTTGCAGGACGATGAGGACATTTTTCTGTCGGTTCGCTCCGGTCATGAGACACTTTCCTTCTATCCGTTTACTTGCCCGTCGGGAGGCTATGGCGGCGGGACGCTGCTGCTGTCGCCCTCGGAACAGTACCTGATTTTTTCCTTTTTCTCGGGACAATCGGAGGAGGGCTTCAGCCTGTTCCATATTGAGGACAGCCGCCTGGTCCCGCTGTTTGAGTCGGAGTACTTCTACGGCGAGGGGGCAAGCTACCTGTTCTCCGATGACGAGGGGGTCCTTTTTCAGTCATTGCTGGGCGGCTTCGGCCCCTGGTACGTCGAGGACGCCTATCAAGATGAGGAGGGCGCGCCTTATTTCCGGTATGGAGAAATCAATATCCTGGATGTGAAATCCAAATCCCTCAGCAGGCACAAATTTCATGTCTATCCGTCCGAAACCTGGGTGGAGGAGATAGACGGCCCCTCTGCTATCTCTAAAATCACGGGCGGCGATACGCTGCACATCGCAATGCCCTGGGGAGAGGAAACGCTGACGCTCCCTCTGGCGGATACCATTGTTTTTAGACCAGAGTAAGGAGGAATTATGAGCGTATTTTTCTACGGCTGTATCACCCTGGACGGCTATCTGGCCGACAAAAACCACGGGCTGTCCTGGCTCCACGAGACGGGCAGCCCGGACGAGACGGACTGCGACCGCTTCTACCAGGGGATGGACGTTGCCATCATGGGCAGGCGGACCTTTGAGGAGATCGCCCAACTGGAGGACGCCGCCAGTTTTTACCCCACCACGGAAAACTATGTCTTCACCCACGCCGACAGCCTGCCCCAGAAGGGGTTTATCCCGGTGAGGGGAGACGTCGCGGAGTTTGTGGCGGGGCTGGGACCGGATAAAAATATCTGGATCATCGGCGGAAACACCATCCTGGCTCCGTTGCTGGAGCGGGACATGGTGGACCATCTGATTGTCCAGGTCGCCCCCGTCTTGCTGGGGGAGGGGATACCGCTGTTTACCCAGAAGGAGGGACAGATGCGGTTCCATCTGGATGAGGTGAGACAGTACGGGCAGTTCGCGGAGTTGGTTTTCAGCCGAAGCGAACACGAAGTGTGAGGCGCCCCGGATGGAACATCTTTTCAAAAAAGTCGACACCCAAGGGATCACCTATTTAGAGCTGCTGTCCGGAAGCCGTGAGTGGTACTGGGGCACGGACTACATACACGGCGACCTGTATGAGGCGGAGGAGCTGTTCCGGGATGGGTACCCTGTGAGCCGGAACAAGCTGCTGTTCGTCCATGACCCGGACGGAACGGTGGTCCAGCCGGTCATTGCGCAGAAGGGTCAGTATCTGGGGCGTCCAATCTGTTATGACGGCAGGATCGCAATCCTGATGGTTGATTTCCCCGCCGGGCAGATTATTGTCATGCAGTTTGACGGTGCACTTGAGCACATGATAGAGCGGACTGAGCTTCCCCTGTCCGCGGTGAAAAACTGCTATAATCTGATGCTGGAAACCGCGCCGCTGATGGTGACGCGGCAGGGGAACGAGGATACCTTTCAAATTCTGTGGCCGGAACAGGTATCTTTTGAAATCGGCGAGAGGGAATCCTTCTGGATTCGGCATGGTGACAAGCTGTATTTTTCCACATGGCAGGAGGAACCGGAGTATCAGGAGGAGGTCATTGTGCGGAAACTGGAGACGGGGGAGATCATCGACCGTTTTCCAGGGAGCTCTATGACTATGCCGGACGGCCGATTGTGGGTTTTAACCTGAAATGCTCTGATTTCCGGTTGACAAAGAAAAAAAACTGTGGTAGAGTATGTACCACTGCGAAGAAAAGGACAAGTAGCACCGCGATTTCCCGCACAGAGAGCCCCTGGTTTGGTGGAACAGGGGAGGGGAGCGCCCTGTGAATACCCCTTGGAGCAGCCGCCCGAACCGCGCAGGCGCAGTAGGGGACAGGCCGGGCCGCGCCCGTTATAGCGCCGGAGCTTCAGGCTCTATGAGGCTCGTCCCGCGAGGGACGGGCGAACCAGAGGTGGTACCGCGTGATTACGCCCTCTGTCCGGTTTCCGGGCAGGGGGCTTTTTGTAAGGAAGTGATTGTTTTGTCAGCGCGTCAAAGAGGAACGCTGTGCGTGTTCCTGGCCGCTGTGCTGTACAGCATCGGGGGACTGTTTATTAAGCTGATCCCCTGGGGCGGCATGGCAATCAACGGCGGCCGCACCGCCGTCGCTCTGGTAGTGATCGGACTGTACCTTAAACTGACCGGCCACAGGCCCAAAATGAACCTGTGGGTGCTGGTGGGGGCGCTGGCCGTCTGCGGCACCAACATCCTTTTTTCCATCGCCAACAAGCTGACCACCGCCGGAAATGCCATTGTGCTCCAGTTTACCGCGCCTATTTTCGTCATTTTGTTCTCGGTCCTCTTTTTCGGCAAACGGCCCCAACGGCTGGATATGCTGGCCTGCGGGCTGGTGCTGGGGGGCGTGCTGTTGTTTTTCATCGACAGCCTGTCAGCAGGGGGGATGCTGGGCAATGTGTTGGCTCTGCTGTCCGGGATATCCTACGCCGGCGTGTTCCTGATGAACGACATGCCCGACAGCGACCCCATCTCCTCCGTCTTCTGGGGCGACATCATCAGCGCGGTGGTGGGCCTGCCATTTCTAGGGTACGAGACGGACTTTTCCGGAAACATCTTCGTCGCCCTGCTGGTGCTGGGGGTGTTCCAGGTGGCTCTGGCCTATATTTTGATGGTGGAGGGCCTGAAAACCACTCCGCCTGTCACCGCCAGCCTGGTCTCCGGCATCGAGCCGGTGCTCAACCCCATTCTGGTGGCAGTGTTTTACCACGAGATGATCGGCCCTGTCGCTCTGGTGGGGGCCATGGTGGTGGTGGGCAGCGTGGTGCTGTACAATGTGATGCTGGCCCGGCACGCAGAGCCATCAGAGACAGGGGGCGCGCTATGAACAAATTTCAATTTTTCTGGGATACCATGGAACTGTGCGACTGGTCCCACGAGGGAGACGACGGCCAGGTACTGAGGCCTGTCATCCAGTATTTGGCGCAGCAGGAGGACGACAGGATTTTTCAGTTCGACGATCTCATGTCTGAGCTCCTGTATGGGCTGGATACCCAAAAGCTGGCAGCTCAGTGTGAAAAAGCGGAGCCTCTTATGAGTGACGATTCTTTTTTGTACTCCCGCTGTGTGGCTCTGGTTAACGGCCCTGGCTACTATGAAAAGGCGAAGCAGGGGGGAGCAAAGGAGATATGGAACATGGAATTTGAAGCGCTCCTCTACGTTCCGTCGCGTGCCTGGGCCCTGAAGCACAAAAAACCGGAGGAGGATTATCCCCATACTGCTCCCTTGAGCTATGAGACCGGCAGCAACCGGGAACAATGGAAGTAAACTATAAATGATAAAGGAGAGACAACAACATGACCTGTTATGAAGAACTGAAGGCCCGCGGGCTTATCGCCCAGGTGACCAATGAGGAAGAAATTTCCAAGATGATCAACGAGGGGAAGGCGGTATTTTACATCGGCTTCGACCCCACTGCCGACTCCCTCCACGTGGGCCACTTTATGGCCCTGTGCCTGATGAAGCGGCTGCAAATGGCGGGCAACCGGCCCATCGCCCTCATCGGCGGAGGTACCGGCATGATCGGCGACCCCTCCGGCCGCACCGACATGCGCTCCATGATGACCGAGGAGACCATCTGCCACAACTGCGACTGCTTCAAGAAGCAGATGGAGCGGTTCATCGAGTTCGGCGAGGGCAAGGCTATGATGATTAACAACGCCGATTGGTTGATGAAGCTGAACTATATCGAGGTCCTGCGGGACGTAGGGGCCTGCTTCTCGGTGAACAACATGCTCCGGGCCGAGTGCTACAAGCAGCGGATGGAGAAGGGGCTGTCCTTCCTGGAGTTCAACTATATGATTATGCAGTCCTACGACTTCTACTACCTGTTCCAGAACTACGGCTGCAACATGCAGTTCGGCGGCGACGACCAGTGGTCCAACATGCTGGGCGGCACCGAGCTTATCCGCCGCAAGCTGGGCAAGGACGCCCACGCCATGACCATCACCCTGCTGCTCAACTCCGAGGGCAAGAAGATGGGCAAGACCGCCAAGGGCGCGGTGTGGCTGGACCCCAACAAGACCAGCCCCTATGAGTTTTACCAGTACTGGCGCAACGTGGGGGACAGCGACGTGCTCAAGTGCCTGCGGATGCTCACCTTCCTGCCCCTGGAGCAGATCGACGAGATGGACCAGTGGAAGGGCAGCCAACTGAATACTGCCAAGGAGATTCTGGCCCTCGAGCTGACCAAGCTGGTCCACGGGGAGGAGGAGGCTGTCAAGGCCCAGGAGGCCGCCAAGGCCCTGTTTGTGGGGGGCGGCGATATGTCCAACGTGCCCGCCACCCAACTCACCGAGGCCGACCTCACCGACGGCGCCATCGGCGTGCTGGACCTGATGGTTAAATGTAAACTGGCCCCCTCCAAAAAAGAGGCCCGCCGCTTGGTGGAGCAGGGCGGGGTGGAAGTCAACGGCGAGAAGGTGGCCGCCGCGACCGTCAGTTACACCGCCGGCGACCTGTCCGGCGACGGCCTGATGATCAAAAAAGGCAAAAAGGTGTATCACCGGGCCCATATGTAATATGATAAGGAGCTTTTTATGGGACTTTCCTTGATTTTTTGCGCAGGCGGCCAGGCCGAGGATACAAAGAAGATGCTGGAAGCTCTTGAGGCGGCAGATTACCAGGCGTTAAACCAGCGGATGGCCCGAAAGGCAGATTTTTCTCTGCACCTGCTCCCCAGAGATTTACAGACTCTGTCGGAGTGTGCGGCCGCCTTTTCTTCCCGGGAAGCGGCCCCATTCCGTGAGGGTTTGACCTGTTACTTTGATGCGGAAGACCGCGGGTTTTTCATCGTCTCCGAGGCGTGGGAGCAGTATATAGCCGCTATTGAAGCAAAGGGTGCAAAACCCTTGGCAGAAGCGTGGTATCAGGCCATGGGCCTAAAGGAATCGTTACCGCCAGAGGCAATAGCCGCAGTGAAAGATTTAATTGAGTTATGTCAATATGCGGGGCAGACCGGGAATCCGGTGGTACACATCTGGGCTGCATAGAAAAAATGACTGAATTATACCCAAGAATAAAAGATGCCCTGCTGAAAATCAACTTTGTTGAGCGGTATGAAAAATTATCCGCCCGCTTCAGTGCGGCCAAAACACTGTCGGATGATCGCTTGATTTATTTGGATGGGGAAAAAGTGATGGCGATGATCCGGGCGGCAGGATATTCGCCGCAGTTTGACACCAGAGAGAAATTTTACAGAATCAAAGAGGAACACATCGGAAAATACTCGTTTAATATCCACATTATCCTGCGGTATGGCGTTGCTGAACTGGTCTGGGTGGTGAAGGAGGACGGCGTCCTGCTCCTTGGCGCTCCTTGGAGTACGTATTCCAGACGATTGATTGATGTGAACTACCGCATCAAAAACCCGGTTTTTGGAACATATGAGGATTTGAAAGAGATTTTAAAAATTGTATTTGAGATGTACGAGGACTTTAAGCGTGCTTTAATGTGATTGTGCGAGGTATTATAAGGGGAGAGGTGCAAAGCGCCTCTCCCTGTTTTATCGCAGCAGCGGCATACTGCCGGTGAGCTGATTCACTTTTTTCTTTGGCCCGCAGACAGCCACGCCAAAATACTGTAATGCCTCCTCCGGGACCTGTTCCATTTTGCAGATAAACTCCTCGTAGGTCCTGCATCCCTGAGCCAGGTCGGAAAAATCAACGACAGCCAGCTCCTGAAACTCCGGCTGGTAGAGTTTTTCTCGTACCGCTTTGATGGTCTCTGGGGAACCTCTCAGAATCGGAACCGGGAACTCGATAATTCCCAGATGCAGGTTGCCACTCCGGTCCACAACATCTGTGCCCACTACCTCCGGCAGCTGCTTCCCAAGGGTAATGCCCATAATCGCCGCTGTATTTGCAATCAGGCCCAAGGGCAGGCTTTCATCAAGAATCATAACACATTTTTCATTTTTCCAGTCCATTTCAAACCCTCTTTCTATTTTTTCCTGGAGAAAATATTTCGGTAGGCTCCGGGGGACAGGCCGAGGAAACGGTCAAAATAATTGGTAAAGTGGCTCTGGTCTGAAAAGCCGGTTTGCAGAGCCGCCTCAATGGGGGGAACCCCCTGCTCCAGCAGCTTTTTTGCCTGGCCCACGCGGACATTTTCAAGATAGCGGTAAGGTGTAACGCCCTTCAGTCTGGTAAAGGCCCGGAGCAGGGTAGAGCGACTCAGTCCGGCACAGCTGCAAAGCTGATCCAAACAGATATGTTTCGAGTGATTCTGCTGGATAAACCGGCACACCCGCTGGATTTCCTCACTGTACCGGGGGATACAGCAGGGGAGAGGCTGCCCGTACTTCTGAACCAGCAGCGCCGTGAGCAGCAGCAGATTCTCCCTCTTGTCGCCCTCCCTGGAGCCGCTGAGAACCAGATCGTGGAGGGTACGCAGACAACTGGCTGTCTCGCTGTCAAAAATCACATTTTGGGAAAAGACGGGTGGGGCCTGTTTGTCGTCGAGCTCTCCTAAAAGGCTCAGCATTACATCTCTGGAGATGTTAAACCCCCGATAGTCCAATGTACCGTCGTCACTCTGCACACAGGCGTGGCTGTCGCCAGGATTAAAAATCAGGATATGTCCGGGCCGAACGGCGTACTCCTGATTCTTGCAGGTAAGGGTGCGCTGTCCGGATTCTATATACCCAATGACATAGTACTCGTGAAAATGGCCGGGGAAGGGCCGCACAAATCCCTCAAAGCGGTAGGCTTCAATTTGAAGGTCTTCGTCGTATACCACAGTTCTTATCTCTCGTTTCATACCTGCCTCCTTGCGGTCCATTATACCAGCCGTTGCCGCCGCTGGCTTGTAAAATATCTTCAAATTATAAAAAAGAACCGGAAATCAGCTTGTCCGGTCTCCGGTTTACACGTCCACTATTTGATTCCCAGCAGACCAGCCTGCATATTGGATACCCAAAGGACCTCCGCCTGCTGAAAGCCGCACTGCCGCAGCAGTTCCAAGTGCTCTGCAATGGTGATGGGAAAATACTCCTTCCCATATCGGCCTATATGCTCATCACAGCTGGCCGCGCTCTTTCCTTGAGACAGCTGGTAGGACCTCCAGCGGTTCAGAAACAAATGCTTCCCCGCTTCGCTGTAGGGCGCAAAATTTTCAAATGTTACAAAAATACCGTTGGGACACAGATTTTTATAACATTTTTCAAGGGCTTTTCTTCGGTCCTCCTTATTGAAATAGTGAAATACCATGATTGCCGTAATGACATCAAAGGGAGCCGTTTCATCAAAATCCAGAAAGGAGGACAAAATGAACCGCGTTCTGTCTCCTGCAAACCGTTTTTTCGCAATTTCTATCATCTTTTCTGCGCTGTCACAGAATACAAAGCGGTCTATGTCGAGGGTTTCAAGAGCGGCTTCCGCCATTTTCCCGGTCCCGCACCCGATGTCAAGCCAGGCAAGGGGACTGTTAAACTGGATTTTTACAATATCCACCACCTGCTTATAAAAATCCTTGTAATATGGGAGCGTTTTCCTGATTTCTTCGTCATATTTTGCCGCACAAAAGGCAGAAACATTGTCATTCACGTTTTATATCCTCCCAATCAGTATTGCTTCATTATATCGCCTCCACCGCATTTTAACAAGATTATCGGACGGCAGGGGAGTATACTTTTGTTGACCGTACATTGCAACTGTGCTATACTACTAAACAACCTTTGGATTTTTGGAGAAAATTATGGTAAGAACATTTCAGGCCGGCGATTTAGACACTGTCATGTCCATCTGGCTGAACGCCAATATAGAAGCCCATCATTTTGTTGACCCGGAATACTGGAGAAGCTGCTACAACACGGTCAAAGCCATGATCCCACAGGCGGAGGTTTACGTTGCGGAAGACGACCGTAGAATCAACGGCTTTATCGGCATTGCAGGCGACTACATCGCGGGCATATTTGTAGACAGCTCAGCCAGGACGGGCGGGATCGGCAGTCAGCTGCTCGACCATGCCAAAGAGAACCGGCAGAAGCTGAGCCTGAGCGTCTACAAAAAGAATGTAACTGCGGTGTCGTTTTATCGCAAGCGAGGTTTTCAAATCGACGCAGAGGGCGTTGACCCACAGACGTCGGAATCAGAGTACACCATGAGCTGGAATAGATAGAAAGGAGGGACGCCGGGACCTCAGATCCTCCCAGATTACCAGGTCAACAAAATAAAAATTTTGTTGACCTGAGTGGAGGCGAATTGCTGTTATTTGAGGAATCCGGCCTGTCTATGGACTACCGCACTGAAGCGCCGCCTATTCTCCGGGACTTTCTGGTCTACCACGAGACCATTCAGGGACATTCCCGCCGGACGGTTGACGAATACTGCTTAGACCTGCGGAACTTTTTCCGCTTCCTGAAACAGAACAAACGCCCGGCATTCAAAGATGTCCCACTGGACGATATCTCCATTGACGATGTGGACCTGTCTCTGGTCCGGGACGTCACTCTGACGGATATCTATTCCTACATGAACTACCTGTCCCGGGACCGCGGCCTGAACAACACGTCCCGGGCCCGCAAGGTGGCCACCATCCGGTCCTTTTACAAATACCTTACCAACAAGGCCAAGCTGCTGGAGACCAACCCCGTCCAGGACCTAGATTCGCCCAGGTTGAAGAAATCCCTGCCGAAATACCTGAATCTGGATGAAAGTCTGGACCTTTTGGACAGTGTAGACGGCAAAAACGCCAATCGGGATTATTGCATTTTGACCCTGTTCCTCAACTGCGGCCTGCGTATCTCTGAGCTGGTTGGGCTAAATAAAACAGATGTTAGGGGCGATCAGCTGCGGGTACTGGGCAAAGGTAACAAGGAGCGGATGCTGTATCTGAACGACGCCTGTCAGCGGGCGCTGGCAGACTGGCTCGATGAGCGGGACGCCATGACCTTGGTGGACCAGAACGCCCTGTTTGTCACCCTCCAGAACCGCCGTCGCATCTCCACCGCGGCGGTCCACAAGCTGGTGAAAAAGCACCTGGCCGCCGCCGGGCTGGACAGCACCCAGTACTCCTCCCACAAGCTGCGCCACACCGCCGCTACGCTGATGCTGCAAAACGGCGTGGATGTACGTACCCTTCAGGAGGTGCTGGGCCACGACCACCTGAACACCACGCAAATCTACACCCATGTGGACAACGAGGACCTGCGCACTGCCGCCAGAGCCAATCCGCTGGGTGGGGTCCGGCAAAAGAAGAAGCCGAAAAAATCTAAAAATGGAGAGGAAACGTGAGGTTTTTTTATGTATACACTCTATTTTATCGTCGTCATGCTGGCCCCCGTGGCCATGGTGATTGTGGGGCTGATGTGGAAAATTTCCCCTCCCCCCTATCAGGCCAAGGGTCTGGCCTACAGCACCGAGCTGACCCGAAAGGACCCGGACGCCTGGACCGCGGCCCACCGCCACTGCGCCAGGCTGTGGATGCGCACCGGGATTATCAGCGGCGGAGCCAGCGCCTTTTTGATGGTTCTCTTTCGGGAGAGCTACTCCTCCTTTTGGATGTGGCTTATTGTGGGGCAGATGGCGCTGTTCTGCGTGTCGGTGTTTATGATCGACCTGCTACTGAAAAATACCTTTGAAAAGGATGAAAAAAACAATGATTTATAAGAAAACCGCCTGTCTTAGCTGACAGGCGGTTTTCCTTTACATCTCAATCAATTCATACGCTCTGGAGCCTAAGCCGATCTTCTCGGCGTGCTCCAGGCAGCTGCGCCACTCCGACTCCGGGGTGGAGTTGATAAAGTGGTCGTGGTGGTCGTGGAACTCCGGGTCGGCCAGGTGCTTGGCCAGCTGGCTGCCGGGCATGGGCTGGGCGGCCAGGCAGGCGTCCACACAGGCCTGGTCCAAAGCCAGGGGGTCGGTGGAGACGAACATGCCGATATTGGGCAAGATGGGCACGTCGTTCTCCCCGTGGCAGTCGCAGTTGGGGGACACATCCACAATCAGAGAGATGTGGAACTGGGGCCGGCCGTCCACCACCGCCTTGGTGTACTCCGCCATACGGCAGTTGAGGGCCGCCTGGGCGTTGTCGTTGGTGAAGTAGATGGCATCGAAGTTGCAGGCCCCCAGGCAGCGGCCGCAGCCCACGCAGTGGGCGTCGTCCACCCGCATCTTCCAGGTCTGCTCGTCAAAGACCAGTCCCCCGTTGGCGCACTCTCTCTGGCAGCGCATACAGCCCCGGCACCGCTTCTGGCTGATTTTGGGCTTTCCGCTGGCGTGCTGCTCCTTCTTCCCCGCCCGGGAGCCGCAGCCCATGCCTATGTTCTTGATGGTGCCGCCAAAGCCGGTCATCTCGTGGCCCTTGAAGTGGGTCAGGCTGATAAATACGTCGGCGTCCATGATGGCCCGGCCGATCTTGGCCTTTTCCACGTATTCGCCCCCCTCCACAGGGACTTCCACGTCGTCAGTACCCTTCAAGCCGTCGCCGATGAGGATGGGACAGCCCACGGTAAGAGGGGTAAAGCCGTTCTGCCAGGCGCACTCCAGGTGCTCCAGGGCGTTCTTCCGGCTGCCGGGGTACATGGTGTTGCAGTCAGTGAGGAAGGGCCTGCCCCCCAGCTCCTTGACCACGTCCACCACCGCTCGGGCATAGTTGGGCCGCAGATAGCTGATGTTGCCCAGCTCGCCGAAGTGCATCTTAATGGCCACAAACTTGCCGTCCAAGTCCAGGTCAGCGATCCCCGCCTTCTTCATCAGCTTTTTCAGCTTGGTGGGCAGGCCGTCGCCAAAGGCCTCAGTGTGGAAATCAGTAAAATAAACCTTTGCTTTTTCCATGATTGCCTCTCCTTCTAAGTAAATGTGGTAGAACTATATCATATGAAGTGCCCTTTAAGTCAAGAGGAAATTATGATTTTTCCCGTCTGCTCTCCAAAATCCCCGGAATGATGGCGCATAGGGAGCCGACCACAATGAGCACGATACCAAGGAACATGTTTTGGGTAATCTCCTCCCCGTGGACCGCCCAGCCTAAAATAGGCGACAGGGCGGGCTTGAAAAAGTAAACCAGCGACACCACGCTGGCCGGCTGGTACTCCATGGCCAGAAAGTAGGCGCAGAAGCCAATCCCCGCAACCCCCACGGATACAAAGAGGACGTAGGGCAGATTTTGCAGGGTATAACCCGCAAAGACGGGGATGTTGGCGAAGCTCTCTAGGCCAACATCCTGAAACAACTGGGCTACCATCGGGATGTGGGAGAGCAGAATAAAGGCCAGCACAATCAGGCTGCCGAACAGGAAACCGAAGCATGTGACCACCGCCCCGCCGAACTCTGCCACCTTCCGCTTGCCCATCACTCCGTACAGGGAAAATAGCAAAGTGGACAGCAGGGCCAGGGCGGCGCCGGTCATGTTTACCCTGGTGTTCCAGGGGCTGATGATCACCACTGTGCCAATGATCTCCAGGGTCAGGGCGGCAATATGGCGGGGTTTGATAGGCTCTTTTAACAGGAAAAAGGCCAGAAACGCCACAAAAACCGGGTTACAGCTGAACATCAGCGCCGATACCGAGGAGCCGGTATAGCTCACCGCCATCTGCAAAATGGGCATACAGAGGGCAATACCGATAAGGCCCAGCAGGGCAAAATAGGCCATGGACTTGCCGTCCAGACGCTTCCCCCGCTTTTTCAGATTGTGCAGGGCCACCGGCAGCAGGAACACAAAGCCAATGGCAAACCGGCACAATGTCAGCTGGACCGGGTTGATCTGCCCGGCGATGAATTTCAGCACCACCTCGAAGGAGGTGAACATCACCACCGCAATGGCGATATAGAAATAGCCCTTCTTCATGGGAAACCTCCCCCCTTCTCTCTTACTTCAGCAGCTCCAGAAATTCCTCCTCGGTGAGGACGGGGATTCCCAGCTCCTGGGCCTTCCGCAGCTTGGAGCCGGCCGCCTCCCCCGCCACCACGTAGGCGGTCTTTTGGGAGACGGAGCCCGCCGACTTGCCCCCGCGGGCCTCGATCATCTCGCTGGCCTCGTCCCGGGTGAACTTCTCCAGGGTGCCGGTAAGGACGAAGGTCATGCCAGCAAACCGCTGGTCGCTCCCCTGCTCCGCCGCTGTCATGTTGACGCCGGCCTCACGCAGACGGTCGATGAGGTGCCGGCTCTGTGGGCTGGCCATCCAGTCCAGAATATTCTGGGCGGTAATCTCCCCGATGTCGTCCACGGCGGTGAGCTCCTCCAGGGTGGCATTTTGCAGATTTTCCAGCGTCTGGAACCGGGCGGCCAGAATTTTGCCCGCCTTCTGCCCCACCTGACGGATACCAAAGGCGTAAATCAGCCGTGACAGGTCCTGCTCTTTAGACTTCTCCAGGGCGGCCAGCAGCTTTTTGGCGGACCGCTTGCCCATCCGCTCCAGCTGGGCCACGTCCTCCTCGTTTAAGAAATACAGGTCCCCCGGGGTCTTGACCAGCTGGGCATTGACCAGATTTTCCACTACGGCGATGCCCAGTCCCTCGATGTCCATGGCGTCCCGGCTGGCAAAGTGGGCCAGGTTGCGCAGCAGTTGGGCGGGGCACTCCGCCCCGGTGCAGCGGATGTGGGCCCCGTCCTCGTCCCGTTCCACGGTCGCCCCGCACACCGGGCAGGTTTTGGGCAAAAACCAGGGCTGCGTCCCTTTCGGCCGCTTGTCCGCTACCACCGACAGCACCTCAGGAATGATCTCCCCCGCCTTCCGCACCAGAACGGTGTCCCCAATGCGGATGTCCTTCTCGGTGATAAAGTCCTGGTTGTGGAGGGTGGCGTTGGTAACGGTGGTACCCGCCAGACGGACAGGAGTGAGTACCGCCTTGGGGGTGAGCACCCCGGTGCGCCCCACCTGAATCACGATGTCCACCACCTGGGCCGGTTTGACCTCTGGGGGGTACTTGTAGGCGGCGGCCCAGCGGGGGAATTTGGCCGTGGAGCCAAGCACTGTACGCTGTGACAGGTTATTTAACTTTACAACTGCGCCGTCAATATCGAAGGGAAAAGTCTCTCTGGTTTCCCCAATTTCGGTGATGCGCTCCGTAACCTGAGATACCTGGGCACAGCTGTAATGTGGTATCACTTTAAAGCCTTTGTTCTGCAAGTAGTCCAGCGTTTCCAGGTGGGTGGAAAACTCCTCCTGGGGCCACTGGACGTTGAACACCGCAATGTCCAGCCTTCGGGCGGCGGCCACCTTGGGGTCCAACTGGCGCAGGGAGCCGGCGGCGGCGTTTCGGGGATTGGCGAACAGGGCCTCTCCCCTACGCTCACGCTCCTCGTTCAGGGAGTGAAACACCTTTTTAGGCATGTACACCTCTCCACGGACGATGAGCCGGGGCGGGGCATCAGGAATTTTCAGGGGAATGGACCGGACGGTGCGCAGATTTTCGGTGACGTCCTCCCCCACCTGGCCGTCGCCCCGGGTGGCCCCGCGGACAAAGAGACCGTCCTCATACTCCAGAGCCACTGACAGGCCGTCCACCTTGGGCTCCACTACATACTCCGCCTCGGGGACGACCCCCTTCACTCGCTGGTCGAAGGCCTCCAGCTCCTGGAAATCAAACACATCCTGGAGAGACTCCAGGGGCACCTGGTGACGCACCTGGGTAAAGGCGTCCAGGGGCTGCCCACCCACCCGCTGGGTGGGGGAATCGGGGGTGACGGTCTCCGGATGGGCCGCTTCCAGCTCCTCCAGGCGGCGGAGCTTGTGGTCGTAGTCGTAGTCGGACATGGTGGGCTTGTCCAGCACATAGTACTCATGGCCGGCCTGGGTCAGCTCCCGGCGCAGGGCTTCGATTTCGGTAAAATCATCCACGATAGTATCCTCCTCTGGGTTGACATTGGAACTTTTCGATAAAATTGGGGAAAACCGCCCGCAGCAGGCAGAACACCCAGAAGCCGGCCAGGGCCCCGGTGGTGTTCAAAATCACGTCGTCAATGTCGGTACTGCGGCCGATGAAAAACTGGATAAACTCGATGGAAGCAGAGGCGCAGAAGCCCGCCAGCAGGGACTTCCACCACCGCCATTTCCGCCACAGCAGAGCTGGGAAAAAGCCCAGGGGCATAAACATGATGATATTGCCCAGCAGCATGAACAGCAGCCAGTAGCTCATATGATCCAGCGCGCGGCGAATTTCCTGAAAAGGGGTCAGCATATCAGGCAGATAGTCCAAGCCGCTCACGGTCTCCTCCCAGCTGGGATAGAAGTCGGCCAACCGCCAGCCGCTGACGCCCCACCCCCAGTTCCAATAGTCCCGGCGGAAGATCCAGTCAAATACATAGGCCCAGAAGTTGGCGGGAAACAGGGTCAGTGCTGCCAGCCCGGCGCAAAACACCACAAACAGGACCAATGCGGTCTCCCGCCGGGCGGAGCTGACCAGATTCAACTGGCTCAGCCGCTTTTTTCGTATGGGACCCAGGAGCATCAGAATGACCAGGGCGCTCAGGCCCAGCGGGATCATCTGCGTCACATATCCCCATACGTCCTGCGCTACTTCCAACATGCGCGTCCTCTCCTTTGTTCATTGCTGTCCTAACTGTAAATAGGTATCCGGCACCTTGCCCACGATTACCGTCTCAGCCACACACAGCCGGGTGTGGAGGGCGGTCTCCACCTCCCCGCCGGGGAGCAGTAGGGTCATGGGGACGTCCACCTCCAGCCAGATGCGGTGGAGGGTCTGGTTCACCCCGGCGGAGGTGAACTGGCTGTCGAACTCCGCCCGCACCGTGCCTACTGTCATGGTCTTCGCCTTCAGCGCCGGACCCTTGGCCCACAGGGGCTCCAGGTCAAAGAGGCTGCCTAGGGGCACCTGGACGTCGGACACGTCCACCCCCTTCAGCGCATCCAGGATAGCGGCGGTGAGCTCCGACCGGAGCAGGTTCATCCGGGCCATGTCTGTGGTCAGGGCGGTGATGGCGCCCCCCTCGTCCCGCTGGATGGTGACAAAATCGACGTAGCTCACTTGACGGGCGGCCAGGTCGGCGGTGACGGCGTTTTCCACCACGGCAGTCATGTTGTTTTGCGCCTGGGCGGCGGCAATCTCCGCCACCACCGGGCGCAGCTTGTTCTCCAGCAGGGCAATCACCGATGCCGCCACCACCAGGGCCACCCCCAAGGTAAGAAGTACTGGGGGGATTCGCGGCGCGGGGCCGGAGCCCGTCCAAACCGGCCGCCGGCGCCTTATCGGCCTGCGCATACTCCGGACAAACTCCCGCCGCCAGGGCCCCATATCCTCACCCCCCTATTATAAGGTAAGGATATTCTAAAGCCGGCTTGGCCTATGCATCTACCAGTCCCGTTCCCGGATGGCCTCCTCCACGTCGATTGGAATACCAAACCACTCCAAAATGTAGCCCACAGTTGTCCCGATACAGTCGCGGGCCACGGTCTCGATCTCGCTGTCGTTCTCGTCAAATTCATCTTGCAGGTCGTTCACCGCACAGACCGCCTCGTCCAGCTTCTCCTGGATGACCTCAGTGTCAGTTTCGCCGCGCTCCAGTATGTCAATAACCTTCTGAAGCTCCGCCTTCACCTTGTCCACCAGAAAATCAGGGTAGTACTCGTCCTGGTACATTTCATCCAACAGCTTATAGTTCGAGTCAAACGCTTTCATTTCTGTTCTCCTTTTTCATGAAATGTGTTTTGCTCTTTTGTTACTCAACGTCAAAGGTCATTTCTTCTTCATCATAAAGTTCGCCCGCAAAAAAGCAGCGCGCTAAATCTTCAAAGCTTTGAAAAAACGGAAGCGCCCACTTTAGAATATCTGCTCTGGTCTCCTCTTTTGGCGTTGGACGTACCCGCGCCATGTCCACTTGATACACCTGCTCGGTTTGCAAATCCAATAAAACGTATTTTTCTTCATCGTATAAACCCAAATAGAGGAAACCTGTTCCGATAAATATTTCATTCTCCCTTTCAAATTCACGCAAATCAGTATTTGGAAACATGAACGGGAGCTGTAGAATTCTAGTTGAAATATCTTCTTCAATCTCCATCTCACGCCACCTGCCGGTCTCTTCACAGTAGGTTTGTGAAAAGTCACCCAGCAGCTTTCCCGTAATAAATGGGACAGAGAATATATAAGATTGAAAATAGTCTTTCACCGCAGCTGGTATGGTGATTGGAGCTTGTTTTCAAGCTCGACTATATCTTGGTCAGAAATTGTTGATCTTTCCAGCTTTACCTCTGGATGCCTATGGCCAAATGCTTCTATCGCAATTTGGATGTTATTTTTTTCTTCCATTGTACGCCTCCCCTTGAGACTGTCATTTTATAAAATAGTCAACTTCCTGATCCAATAACGCTAAAAAATCGGAAAGAGAATCTGCTATTTTGTAGGCAGGCGAAAGGTAATATATGGCGCCATCGGCAACTCCCATATAAAGCAAGCTATCTTCTTCCCCGAAAAGGCAGAATGCCAGAAGCTTATTTTCTTCTAAGTTTTCCCACGCAATTTGGCGGTAAGTGATAAAATCATCAGGTATTTCTTCATGATCCGGCTCAAAATATAAATCTAAAATTTCTTCTGGAGCAAGGACTCTGTAAATTCCTTTCTTTTGCTTCAGATTGAACCAAAGAAAACCATACCCGAAGTTTTTATAAAATGTTCTCAATTCTTCAGGAATTTCTATCTCTAATTGATTCAGAAGCTTGTACAAAATAGTGCTTTTCATTGCGGCACGCAGATATATCATCCCAGTTTTGATGCACATACGTTTTGAACTGTTCATCCATCGCGGTTGTCTCCTCTCAATCAGGAAGTGCCCAGCAGCATTTTCACAAAATCTCAATTTCACTTATCTGATGCATCTGATTGTCCACAATAGATACCGAGAATAAGACTTGTTTGATATCTGCCAAGCTGTGCGCTAACAAATGATATATTTTGCAGGCATCATTTTCTTCCTGCCCACTGCTGAAATAGCAGTCATAAAAAGCGTCTAAATCGTGGGGAAAATCCATAGAATCAAACTTAATTGTTTGAACTTGCTCCATTAGCCACTGCTCTATTTCCGTCTGATTTGTTAAAGCCATTTCCAAAATGTCGCAAACATCGTCTATCGCATTAGCAGAACGAAAACTAACCTTTACCATGCAATCACCTGCTAAATGAATCCCCAAGCAGCTCCTGAACCGCCAGCAGAACGCCCAGCCGCCCGGACTCGAAGGTGAGCCCCCCCTGGAGGTAGACGGTATAGGGCTCCCGCATGGGGGCGTCGGCGGACAGCTCGATGGACGCCCCCTGGATAAAGGCCCCCGCCGCCATGATGACCTGGCAGTCGTAGCCCGGCATATCCCAGGGCTCCGGGGTGACGTAGGAGTCCACCGGCGCGCCGAACTGGATGCCCTTACAGAACTTTTTCAGGGCTTCCGGCTCCCGCATGTGGATCATCTGGATGATGTCGTGGCGGACCGCCGAGGAGTGTGGCTGGGTCTCGTAGCCCAGCAGCTCCATCACCTTTGCGGCGAAGACGGCGGTTTTCACCGCCTGGGCCACCGTGTGGGAGGCCAGGAACAGCCCCTGGTAGAGCAGCCGGTTCTGGCCCAGAGTGCAGCCGCACTCCCCACCGATGCCGGGCACGGTGAGCCGCATAGCGGCCCCCTCCACCAGGTCCCGCCGGCCGGCGATATAGCCTCCGGTGGGGGCGAGGCCGCCGCCGGGATTTTTAATCAGAGAGCCCACCACCAAGTCGGCCCCCACATGGGTGGGCTCGATGGCCTCCACAAACTCGCCGTAGCAGTTATCCACCAGAATGGCGGCGCTGGGGTTGGCCTCCTTAATCACACGGCACATCTCCCCGATCTCCTCCACCGACAGGGAGGCGCGGGTGGAATACCCCTTGGAGCGCTGGATCAGCACCGCCTTTACGCGGGGGTCGGCGGCGGCTCTGGCCATCTCGTCCAGGTCTGGTTTGTTGTCAAGGAGTTCTACTTGCCTATACTCCACGCCGTAGTCTTTCAGGGAGCCATGGCCCTTGTCCACCGCCCCCACTACCCCCAACAGAGTGTCGTAGGGCGCGCCCACGGCGGACAACAGCACATCACCACTTTTCAGGGCTCCAAACAGGGCGCAGGCGATGGCATGGGTGCCGTTAACGAACTGGATGCGCACCAGTGCGGCCTCGGTGCCGAAGATATCGGCGTAGATTTCGTCCAGCTTGTCCCGGCCCAGGTCATCGTAGCCGTAGCCAGTGGTGCCGGCAAAATAGCCATCTGCCACCCGGTGCTTTTGAAAGGCAGCCAGCACCCGGGCGGTGTTCTCCTGGGCGATGGCGTCAATGAGGGAAAATTCCTCGGTCAGCTGGCCCTGGGCCTGGTCACCCAGGGCTTTGACGCGGTCATTTATCTGTAAAAGCATTTCACTTGTCAGTCCTTCTGTTTCAATTATAAATCATTCACCAGCCGTTTAAACGCCTTGCCGCGTTCCATGAAGTTCTTAAAGCGGTCGAAGGCGGCGCAGGCCGGGGACAGCACCACCACATCTCCCTCCCGGGCAATCTCTCGGGCGGCGGATACGGCGGCAGCCAGGTCGTCGGTCTCAACGAGCCGCAGGCCGCTTTCCATATAGCCCTCGGCCTCCTCTACCGCCTTCTTGATGGCGGGGGCGGTATCGCCGGTGAGAATCAGGGCCTTGACTTGGCGAACAATCTCCACCCCAAGCTGAGTAAAGGGGACACCCTTGTCATATCCGCCGGCAATTAGAATCAGCTTCTGGTCGAAGGAGTCCAGGCAGGCCATGGTGCGGGTGGGGCTGGTGCCGATGGAGTCGTTATAGTAGCGGACCCCGTCCAGTTCCCGCACCAACTCGATGCGGTGCTCCACCCCGGTAAACCGCTGGGCCACTGCCCGGACGCACTTGTCGGGGACGATGCCGTCCACCGCGGCGATAGCGGCCATGTAGTTCTCGATGTTGTGCACGCCGGGAATCTGAATGTCCGTCAGCGGCAGGACCTCCCTGCTGCCCATGTGGTTGGTCAGCCAGATAGCGCCGTCCCGAAGGTACACCCCCTCCTCCAGCTTCTGCTTGCGGCTAAACAGCATCGCCTGTCCGACAGCGGTCTTGGCCAGGGACCGGGTGATGTCATTGTCGTAGTTGAAGATGGCCCGGTCCTCCGGCTTCTGATGGCAGAAGATATTCAGCTTGGCTCTTGTGTACTCCTCCATGGTGTGGTGGTAGTCCAGATGGTTGGGGGACAGATTGGTGAACACCGCTACATTGGGACTGCGGTCCATACTCATCAGCTGGAAGGAGGACAGCTCCACCGCCGCCACGTCCTCTGCGGTCATACCATCCACATCGGGCAGCAGGGGCCGGCCGATATTGCCCCCCAGATAGACGTTGAGGCCCGCCTCCTTTAAAAACTCGCTGATAAGGGTGGTGGTGGTGGTCTTACCGTCGCTGCCCGTCACACCGATAATCCTGCAGGGGCACAGCCGGAAAAACAGCTCCATCTCAGAGGTGAGGATACTCCCCCCCTCCAACGCCTTTTGCAGTTCCGGTGTGTTGGGACTGAGGCCGGGAGTGCGGAAAATGACGTCAGCCCGGTGTATTTTAGCCAGGTAGTCGGAGCCCAGCCGCAGCTTGGCCCCCAGGCTCTCCAGCTCAGAGGCCTGCTCCTCCACGCGCTCCCGGGGGGACTTATCGCAAACCGTCACCTTCAGCTCCGCCCGCAGGAGCATACGAATCAGCGGGGTATTGCTCACGCCCATGCCGATTACGGCAATGGACTTGCCCCGCAGGCTCTCCAAATATTCAGACATGGTGGACATAGAACGTCCTCCTTCCATAATTTTCTTCCGATTAAATATATTACCATATTCCCCCGGATAATTCAATCATAACCACAGAGAAAAGCCCGCGCGGTATCATACCGTGCGGGCCGTTCTTCCGTCTTTATGCCAGTTGCAATTCCCGAATCTCCTGGCTGTGGCGCTTCACCACCAGCTCCAGCACCTCGGTTCTGTCCTTGAGAGGGTCGTACTCCTCGTTTGGAACAAAGCGGTCCCAAAGGGCCTGCTGGCCCTCCAGAAGCAAATTCATGGTCCGCTTCTGCTCTGTGTCCATGTAGATGCGGATGCCGTTTACCTTTTCTTCCAGCTCCTCCGTCCGGCTCTCCAGCTTATCCATTCCCAGCTCCAGCTGTTTGATTCGGGACTCCAGCTGGTCCATTCTGCTCTCCAGGCGGTCTATATTCAATTCCAGCCGGTCCATTCTGCTGTCCAGGCGCTGGATGCTGCCCTTCAGCTCGCAAATATCCTGGCGGACAGGGTCCAGCTTGGCCTCTATGACCTGGCCAATGGCTTGAAGCAGCTCCTGATCTGTCATGGTACTCTCTCCTTATCTGTCACGCCCGGGGGTGGGCCTTTTTGTATACATCCTTGATTTTCTGGTTAATCAGCTTGGAGTAAATCTGAGTGGACGAGATATCCGCATGGCCCAGCATCTCCTGAATGGACCGCAGGTCGGCCCCGTTCTCCAGCAAGTGGGCGGCGAAGGAATGGCGCAGGGTGTGGGGCGTAATGTCCTTCTGAATGCCCGCCTTCTCCTGATAATATTTAATCAGCTTCCAGAAGCCCTGACGGCTCATCCGCTCGCCGCTCATGTTCACAAAAAGGGCCGTCTCATCCACCGAATCCACCAGCTGGGGCCGCACGCTGTTTATATACTCCCCCAAGGCCCGGATCGCCGTGGGATACAGGGGGATGACGCGCTCCCGGCCCTTGCTGAAGCATTTCAGCACCCCGCCGGGCAGGTTCAGGTCGTCCACATCCAGCTCGATGAGCTCGCTGACCCGGATGCCCGTGGCATAGAGCAGCTCCAGCATGGCCCGGTCCCGGTAGCCCTTTAAATCGGTGCATTCGGGCTGTTCTAAAAACAGCTCCACCTCTTTGCTGGTAAGCACCTGAGGCAGCTTGCGCTCCACCCTGGCGGGGGCCACCCCCTTCGCCGGATTCTGGCCCACATATCCCTTGCCAATCAGGCAGGTGTAAAAGGACTTGATGGAGGCCACCGACCGGGTGACAGTGGCAGGGGACTTCCCCCGCTTCACCAGGGAGTTGGCATAGTCCTCCACGTCGCGGGCCACCACCTGGGTGAGGTCCACCCCCCGGCCATCCATCGCCGTGGCAAACTGGTTGACGTCACGGAGGTAGGAGCTGACTGTGTTGGCCGAGGCCTGCTTTTCAATTTTTAAAAAGTCCTCATAGGCCAACAGCAGTTCAGACACGTCCACAACTCCCAACCTTTGTTACAGATGTTACAGAATCACGCGGGACAATCCTCGCAGCAGCACCGGGACCACCCAGTACTCCAGCAGGCCGGCCCCCAGGGTCAGGCCCGTGCACACACCGGCCCGGCACCAGCAGCCCCCGCTGTTCAGGGGCGTGCCTCCCCGGCCCTCTCCCACAGACCGGCGCAGCAGCTGCTGTGCCGAGAGGAGCCCCGGAACCCCCGTCAAAAACATGGCGGGCGCCCACAGCAGGGCGGGCAGGCCAGACAGAACGAGGGCCGGAAGCAGTCCCCTTCCCCCGAACACCCGGCAGAAGCAGGCCGCCGAAAAGGAGAGAAAGAACCCCCGCACACCAAAGAGCACCGGCAGACCCACAACGCCTAGAGCGGTCACGCTGAGGATCAGGGCGGCCAGCAGATACTTTACCTGCCCCCAGAGCACCGTCCAGAGGCCACGGGGGAGGCTGCCATCCCGGGCCAGCGCCAGATAGCCGGTCAGATAGCTGCCCAGCTCCTCCGCGCCAGCCCCGCCGGACAGCCCGGCCAGCAGACAGCCGGCGGCCCCTCCGACGAAAAAAGCGACGGCCAGCAGGGCCAGGGCGCCGCTCTGCTCCGACGGCAAGTCCCACTTTTTGCGGATCCTCATTCCCATAGATGTCACCTCAGCAACAGCCTATGAGAGGGGTGAAAAAAATAGACGTGGATTTCACCCTTCGGGCACTCCCTACTATAGCGCGTTCCGCTCCTTTTCGCAAGGGGGTTTTGCGATTTTCTCCATTTTTGCCAATTCTATCAACTTGTTATGTAAATTGCATTATGTAAACTACGCAACCAAAGAAGTACCGAGGCCCGGCTTGCAGGCCTCGGTACGGCTAAATCTGGTGTTTTTGAAGGTATTCGGCGCTAGATATTGGCGAAACCCCCGGGGCTTTAGCGATTACAAAGATTACATTCCGTATTATTACAATCTGTATTCTGTCGTTCTAACAACCCTGCGGCAATGGCGTTCAGGGCGATAGCGCACTCCAGACGCTTGCGCTCCATTGCGCAGGCAACCTCGTTTGACCTTGTTATGTCGCCATTGACAAGCAGATTGGAGGCAGAACACCCCCCGCTGCAATAGAATCTGGCCCAGCACTCCCGGCAGGCCGGACGGGTATACACATTCTGTTGGGCAAATTGACCAGAGATCGCCATGTCAAAGGAGGAATCGTGGACGCTGCCCATGCGGAACTCCTCTTTTCCCACAAACTGATGACAGGGGTAGATATCCCCGTCGGGGGTGATGGCCACATATTCGCAGCCCGCGCCGCAGCCCCTCAGCCGCTTGATCACGCAGGGCCCCTGGGCCAGGTCCACATTGAAGTGGAAGAAATTCAGGTCCTTCCGGTCCATCAGCGCCCGGGCCAGCTTCTCATACTCCTCCCCTACCCTGCTCAGGTCCTCCTCCCGTATGGCAAAGGGGTCGTCGGCAGGACCGCTGCACGGCTCCACCGACACATGGCGGAAGCCCAGATCCCCCATGTGGAGCACATCTTTGGAAAAATCCAGATTGTCCCGGGTGAAGGTGCCCCGGACATAGTAATCCTTCGTCCCGCGCCCGGCCACCAGCTTTTGAAATTTGGGGACGATGATCTCATAGCTGCCCTTCCCATTCACCGTGGGGCGCATCCGGTCGTTCACCTCTCCCCTGCCGTCCAGGGACAGAACCACGTTGGACATCTCCCGGTTGATGTAGTCGATGGTCTCGTCGTCCAGGAGGATGCCGTTGGTTGTGATTGTAAAGCGAAACACCTTGTCATGCTTTTCCTCCAGAGACCGGGCGTACTCCACCGTCCGCTTCACCGTGTCCATAGCCATCAGGGGCTCGCCGCCGAAGAAGTCCACCTCGATGTTCCGCCGCTTGCCCGACTTGGCCACCACCCAGTCGATGGCCTTTTTCGCGGTGTCGAAGCTCATGGTCATCCGTTGGCCGGTGCCGAAGTCACCGGTGGAGGCGAAGCAGTACTTGCACCGCAGGTTGCAGTCGTGGGACACATGGAGGCACAAGGCCTTCACCACCGCCGCCTTGGGCAGGGCCATGGCGGCCTCGGGGTCCAGATAGTCGTCGGTGGTAAAGAGCAGTCCGGCGTTTTGCAGCACCCGCAGCTCCTGCCAGGCCTCCTCCAGCTCCGCGGGGTCATATTGGGACAGCCGGTCCACCAATTCCCGGGGGACCCTCCCCTCCCCTATCGGCCCCTCGCCCACGGCTGAGAGTAAATCATAGGTCAGCTTGTCCAAAACGTGGACCGCTCCGCTGTTTACATCCGCCGCCAGGTACTGCCCCAGGGCGGTAAAAGCATGTACAGTTTTCATAGTTTTTTCTCCTGTTCTGATGTATTAAATGTAATAATCCTCAAATTCGATGGTTCCAAATTCGGTCAGCTCATATCGTTTCCCTGTCAATCGGGCCAGCACTTCTTCGGAAAACTCTGTAAAGGCGTTTGCCGTGACACCGGAATAGTCCATGCCGGAGCACCAGAGAAACACCTGCCCATAGGTCCCGTTCTTCCCCGGGTCACAGTCCAGAATCAAATACCAGCTCCCCTCATATTCGGTGAAGGGAATCCAGTGTTTCCGCCAGATATAGGGCTTGATCTTGTCCTCCGTCACCCACTCCAACGGCTCCGTCTCCTTTTCAAAGAGCTCGTTCATCATCTGCCAGGTCTCGAGGATGCCGGTGACGGACAGAAATGGATTGTACCCAAGGAGAGGGATTTCTGTGTTCCGGTCCCGCACCGCCTCCTCGGTATTCCGCTGGCCGTTCATGGTGGACAGATAGTCACGAAAGTCCTGAGGCAGCTCCACCCCCACCGCCTTCTCCAGGCGCTGTATCTCCAAAGCATCGGCGGGTGGGTTGACGCTTGCGTAAATGTCCTCGGAAGCCAGCTTGATCTGTTTCAAAATTTCACGCCACACCTGTTCCATTCTCAAATAACCTCCCCGTAGTAGGCGAACATCCGCTCATAAAAGGAACGAGTCTGTTCTTCGTCTCCCCAGGAGAGAGGATCGTCGGCATAGCTCAATGTCCAAAACGGCTCCTGGTTGTAAAGCCTGCCGGGAAGGCTCTCCCATACAGAATGCATTTTACTTCCGAACTGTCGGAGGTCTGTGCACCTGTCATAGCAGTCCCTGAGCTTTTCCATCAAGGCCCGCCCAAAGGTCTCCGGGTGCAGGCCGAGATAACCATAGTCCGCCCGTGTTCGGATATAGATGACCGCTTCTTGAATGTCGGTCTCGCACTCCAGGTCCAGTAGCGTCCTGTCGTCCGGGTGCTCCAAAAACAGGGCGTGCAGCCGCTCCTGGTATTCCTCCTCTGTGACGATCCCCTCATAGAGCAGGATGGCGTACGCCAGCAGTTCTTCCAAAGCGACGCCCCCCTTTCAGTTGTTGCAGATGTGACAGCCAAAGATGGACAGCAGGGTTTGATGCCTGGAACACCTGGGAAACCCGGACATCACCGGGTCAGACGGGTCTGATTCCGCCAGCCATTCCTCCAGAGCGCCCGGCTGAATTTGCGAGAGGCCGGATATCAACTCCGAAAAGTGGTCCAGGCAGGGAAACAGCATGTCCTCATTGGGACGGTAGTCCAGCTTTTCCCAGCCCAGCCGCTCCTTTGCCCCCGAGACCACCCGGAGCAGAAACGCCCTGTCTTCCTCAAAGGTGTTGGAATCCCAGGGCATCTCCCACAGGTCGAAATCTACCGTTCCTGCCCCCATCCTGCTCTGGTCCTTCTCCGCCAGCCATACGATCAGCCGTTTTTCAGAGACGGTCCTCGCCAATGCCGAGCCGCTGAGGACCAGAACATTCACAAAGACATCGGTCAGTCCGTTGCTCATTTGCAGAAGCTCACGGCCGCAGGACTGGGGATTGATTCCAATTGTGTTTGCCATATGTCCTCCCAACTAACTGGACACAGCAAAAAGGCAGGCGCGAACGCGCCCGCCCTTTTCGGCTCTGTGATTTACTTGTTCTCACACTTCTGGTTGGCGACGGTGCAGGAAGTCTTGCAGGCGGACTGGCAAGAGGTCTGGCACTCGCCGCAACCGCCCTTGGCGGCGCTGGCCTTCAGGGTGGCCCCGTTCAGCGTCTGGATATGTTTCATTTTAATTTCTCCTCCTGTTTGGTTTGCTTACAGCATTTTCTGCCATAGTAGAGGTATTATAACACAGTGCTCTGGAAATTTCAATCATCTTCTGCGTTTTTTCTTGGGCTTTCTTCCCAGCAGTCCGGGAATTGCCCCGCCGCACAGGCAGGCGCACAGGATTCCCGCCCCTCCGTTGGCAACGGATGCCCCCTGATAGACGATAAATCCAGCCGTCAGCAGCAGAAGAAACAGCACGGCGCCCACCCCCAGACCCGCTAGCAGGGACCGGCCCTCCACATGGCGGACCGCATAGATCCCGCCTGCAAAGGCGCCCAGGGCGCAGGCAGCCAGCACCGCCCCGTACATGGCCTCCACCGGCACCAGGCCCACTGACACCAGCACTGCACAGATCAGCAGCACCAGAATGGTCACCACTCCGGCCAGCACGCCTCCCTTGAGCACCTCACACATGGCGTTGAGCCACTGGCTGCCCATCTCCTTCGGCCGCCGCTCCTTTTTCTTCATAAAACACACCCTCCCCACGGTTTGGTAAAACCTATGCGGGGAGGGTGAAAGACATGCCTGTTTCTTTTAGGTAGTCGGCTGGTTGGAAGCCACATTCTTGGTGGACACAGCCCACTTGGTAAACTCGATGCGCACCCGGTCGGCGCCGGTCTCGATTACGATGGTGCTCTCGTCCACCTTACAGATGGTGCCGACTACCCCGCCGATGGTGGTGATGACGTCGCCCACCTTCAGGGAATCCCGCAGGTTCTGTGCCTCCTTCTTCCGCTTGTTCTCCGGGCGGATCATGAAAAAGTACATCATGGCGAACATCAGAACAATCATCAAAATAAAGCTGGGATCAATCATAAATCTTTCCTCCAATAATTACTGCAAAATTAAGTCGGTCAACAGAATAACTATTTGACACAGTGAAAAGTATTATAGCGGATAATCTCCCGATTGACAAGCCCTTTTGTCAAATTTCTCTAATCCTCCTGACAGGGCCGGTCCAACAGGCCGGAGTATTGCGCCCGGAAGTCGGAGAAGGTCCCGGCGTCCAGGGTCTCCCGGATGCGGGCCATCAGCTCATTGTAGAAGTGCAGGTTGTGAAGCACCGCCAGCCGCATGGCCAGCATCTCCCCCGCCGTCAGCAGGTGGCGCAGGTAGGCCCGGGAGAAGGACCGGCAGGCGGGACAGGTACACGTGGGGTCAATGGGCCGCTCGTCCAGCTTGAATTTCTCATTTTTGATGTTGATGGTCCCCTGCCAGGTGTACAGCTTGCCATGGCGGGCGTTCCGGGCGGGCATGACGCAGTCGAAGAAGTCGATCCCCCGGGCTACCCCCTCGATGATGTTGGACGGGGTCCCCACCCCCATCAGGTAACGGGGCTTTTCCCGGGGCATGTGGGGCTCCACCGCGTCGATAATGTCGTACATCACTTGGGTGGGCTCCCCCACCGCCAGGCCACCGATGGCGTAGCCGTCGCAGTTCACCTTGGCGATCTCCTCCATGTGCCAGACCCGCAGATCGGCATAAGTCCCCCCCTGGTTGATGCCGAACAGCTGCTGCTGGGGGTTCACCGTATCTGACAGGCTGTTCAGCTTGTCATGCTCTGTCACGCAACGTTCCAGCCACCGGGCTGTCCGCTCACAGGAGGCCTTTACATACTCGTAGGGGGAGGGATTTTCCACGCACTCGTCAAAAGCCATGGCGATGTCGCTGCCCAGGTTGGACTGGATGCGCATGGACTCCTCCGGGCCCATGAAGATACGCCGGCCGTCGATGTGGGAGGCGAAGGTGACCCCCTCCTCCTTGATCTTCCGCAGGCCGGACAGGGAAAAGACCTGGAACCCTCCGCTGTCGGTGAGCATGGGGCCGTCCCAGCCCATAAATTTGTGGAGCCCGCCCATCTGACGGACTACCCCGTCCCCGGGGCGCAGATGGAGGTGGTAGGTGTTGGACAGCTCCACCTGACAGCCAATCTCCTTCAGGTCGTGGGCAGACACCGCCCCCTTGATGGCCCCCTGGGTGCCCACATTCATGAACACCGGGGTCTGGACCACCCCGTGGGCGCAGGTGAAGACACCCCGCCGGGCGCTTCCCTCTTTTTTCAAAACTTTAAACACGCAAAAACTCCTTTTACCTTGTAATACCTGCTTCCTGCAAAAAGTCAGTTACAAATTGCTCCAGCTTGTCTGTGTGCAGGTCCGGAACCTCGTCTACATGCCAGCCCAATTTAAACCGTCCTGAATCACCATAGGGGTAATACTTTCCATGATAAACATAGTAAGGAAAGTTGATTTTTTCCCTCAAATGTCCCCGGTGGAACAAAAGCTCGCATCCGCTTGCAATGACGCCATGTTTGTATTCCTCAATAAAGATGTTGTCGATAAAGTCGTCGTCAATAACTGAGGGGTCCTCCGCAATATGGAGCTCGGCCAGGATGGTCTCAAACAGGTCGTGGGTCCGCTCCCAGTTGAAGCCGCCGGCTGCCTCCAGCAGAGCCGGACTGCTATAACCAGCTTCAAGCATATCCAACGCCCATAGGGTCAGGTGATCGTCCCACCTATGCTTTAAAATCCCCGTACGGCAGTCATCGTAGTATTTTTCCAAAATATGCCCCAAATAATAATATTTCATCGAAAATCTTGAGCCCCCTCCTCACGAAATAAACATCGCATCACCAAAAGAAAAGAAGCGATATTTCTCCCGCACCGCCTCCTCGTAGGCCGCCAGGACATGCTCCCGTCCCGCCAGGGCGGACACCAGCATGATGAGGGTGGACTGCGGCAGATGGAAATTGGTGATGAGGGCATCCAGCACCTTGAATTTATACCCCGGATAGATAAAGATACTGGTCCAGCCGGAGCACTCCGACATGGTCCCGTCCTCCGCCGCGAAGCTCTCCACCGTGCGGCAGGAGGTGGTGCCCACGCAGATGACCCGCCCGCCATTTCGTTTTGTCTCGTTGATGATATCGGCGGTCTCCTGGCTGATCTGGCAAAATTCGGAATGCATCTCGTGGTCCGCGATATCCTCCGCCTTCACAGGGCGGAAGGTCCCAAGGCCAACATGGAGTGTAACGTAGCAAACCTTTACACCCATCCCCCCCACCTGCTCCAGCAGCTCCGGGGTAAAATGGAGCCCGGCAGTGGGGGCGGCGGCGGAGCCCACCACCCTGGAGTAGACCGTCTGATACCGCTCCTGGTCCTGAAGCTCCGCCTTGATATAGGGCGGCAGAGGCATCCGGCCCAGCTGCTCCAGAATCTCCAGGAAAATCCCCTGGTAGTGGAACCGGACCGCCCGTTTTCCGTCGTTCAGCTCCTCCTCCACGGTGGCGGTGAGCTGTCCATCTCCAAATATTACCCGGGTCCCCGGCTTTAGCTTCCGCCCCGGCCGGACCAGACACTCCCACAGGTCGCCGCCTCTATCGACAAGGAGAAGTACTTCACAGGCTCCTCCGGTAGGACGGTGGCCGATAAGCCGGGCGGGGAGCACCCGGGAGTCGTTCAGCACCAGGCAGTCCCCCGGCCGGAGGAACCGGGGCAGGTCGTAAAAGTGGTGGTGTTCGACGGCCCCGCTCTCCCTGTCCAGGGTGAGCAGACGGGAGGCGTCCCGCCGTTCCAGGGGGGTCTGGGCGATGAGCTCCTCAGGGAGCTGGAAATCAAAATCAGAAGTTTTCAAGGCTTACATCCTTTTCAGTACGTTGTAATTTGAACGCCGGGGAGATAAAAGGTGACAATTTCATCGTAAGTAAAGCCCCGGCGAGCCATGGCGTTGGCGCCGAACTGGCTCAGGCCGATCTGATGGCCCCAGCCGCCGCCGTTGAAGGTGTAGGTGTCCCCGGAGACGGTTACCGTCCCGCTCCCGGGCTGGGGCGCGGAGGTGTTCCCGCTGGACCCGCTCCCCTCCAGCTGAGACACCGAGCCGGTGCCGGAGATGATATAGGCGCTCCCGCCGATCTGAGACAGTGAGCCATTTCCGGTAATGACATACTTGCCCTCCAGACTGTCCGCCGCCCCGGAGCCGTTGATGGAGATATCCCCCGGCTGCTCCGGCGGCTGCGTGCCCGTGGTCCCGGCACCGTTGACGGTAAAGCGGATGGAATCCACTCCGAAGCGGCTGCGGATATTGCCGGCGCTGATGGTGTTGCTCTGGCCATTCTTCCAGTGGACTACCGCCTTAATCACGTTGCCCAGCTTGGAGTAGGTCAGCTCCAGGCTTTTTACCGAAGTCCCTGTTCCCATGCCGGCCTTCTGGAGCTGCTGTGTCAGCTGGGCGGCGGTGTAGTTCACCGTCCAGGGGCAGTGGGAATTGCGGTCGTTCAGGTCGGCCTCGTAGGGGTCCTCCACCCCCTGGAGGTATGGGTGCTCGGTGGTGGTGTTGGTGCCCCAGACATAGTTGGCGTCCTCACTGGCCCCGCCGAAGCTGGAGGAGTAGGGGGTCTCGGCCAGGCGGCCGTTGTATTTAATCACCAGCCCCGCCGTTTCGGCCACCGCCCGCATACTCACCTCACTGGGACCGTAGTCCGCCTTATTGCTGCCCATGCCGTGGTAGACCTGGCAGTTGGCGGAGGTGCAGATGTCAAAGCCGTAGCTGTTGTGCTTGTTGAGATTTTTCAGCACATAGGTGCGGGCGCACATGGCCTGAGCCTTCAGGGCCTCCAGCGGCCAATCCCGGCCCATCTCATAGCAGATGACGCCGTTCACATAGTCCTCCAGCCCCACCACGTTGACCACGGTGAGGTTGCCGCCGGTCTGCCGGTGGTACTGGAAGCCCCCCCGGTATTTGTACCCGTCAAACCAGGTGCGGGTCTCCCCCGCCCCGGTCACATCGGGCTGGATGGCCAGCTTTCCCGACTGGCCGCAGTCGTACTGGAACAAAATCTGATTGGTGCCTGTTTTGACCACGCTCATGCCGTAGGAGCTGGTGCCCACCACGGTGCCGCCCAGCCCGGCCGCCTCGGCCTCCTCCTTGGAGGCATACGCCCCCACCCGGACCTGATAGGTCCCATCGATCCAGGCCGCAAAGCCACCGCTGTAGCCGGACGCCGCCGCCTCGGCCTCCCCGTAGCTGCTATAGCTGCCGGGAATCTGCACATGGTAGCACCCCACCAGAACACCGCCCCCCTCGGAGGAATAGCGGCTGCCGTCATAGCGCAGATTCTGGGTCTTCAGCACCGAAACGGCGATGGTGTTCCGGTCTGTGCGCGCCAGCTCCACAAAATTGAGATTCCCGTCATAGTAGCCGAAGCGGTAGCCCCAGCCAAAGCCCTGGCTGTTGTTGTTCTCCAGATTGGCGGATTCCAGCTCTCCGGTGGGCACGTGGCTGCTGGTGGAGGCCAAGCCCACCCGAATCATAATCTCCCCGTTCTGGTTGGTGGCCACCGCCCCCGCCGGAGGGACAGACAGGCACAGGGTCAAAAGGGCGGCGGCAAGCTGCATAAATCTTTTTCTCATAATGTACTCCATTTCTCTGGTTTCCCGGTTGTATTTCTATTGACAACATGGTTGAAACCATGGTAGGATAGCAACAATGTGGAGGGCCGCGGCTTTGCGCAAGCAAATTGCCCTCCCCGACATTATAGTACAAAATCAGCCGCTTGAAAAGCCGCTGATTTATTTTTTTCATTTGTTTCTATTTGGAAGCCAAATTCATCTATTTTTGTACCCGGACATAGAATGTCCTGAACTGATATGGAGGTTGTTGAACATGGAAAAATATAAAGTAGGTATCATCGGCGCCACCGGCATGGTGGGCCAGCGGTTTGTCACCCTGATGGAGAACCACCCCTGGTTCCAGCTCACCGCTCTGGCTGCCAGCCCCCGCTCCGCCGGCAAGCCCTATGAACAGGCCGTGGCCGGCCGCTGGGCCATGAAGTCCCCCATCCCCCAGGAGGCCAAGGCCCTGGTGGTGCTGGACGCCCAGGCCGACGTGGACAGGATCGCCGGCATGGTGGACTTCGTCTTCTGCGCGGTGGATATGAAAAAGGACGAAATTCGCGCCCTGGAGGAGCGGTACGCCAAGGCCGAGTGCCCTGTCGTCTCCAACAACTCCGCCAACCGCTGGACCGAGGACGTGCCCATGGTGGTGCCCGAGCTCAACGCCGAACATATCAGGATTATTGACGCCCAGCGCAAGCGTCTGGGCACCAAGCGGGGCTTTATCGCCGTCAAGTCCAACTGCTCCATCCAGAGCTACACCCCCCTGCTCACCCCCCTGATGCGGGCGGGCTACGAGGTGGACAGCGTACTGGCCTGCACCTATCAGGCCATTTCCGGCGCGGGAAAAACCTTCGAGCGCTGGCCCGAAATGGTGGATAACCTCATCCCCTACATCGGCGGTGAGGAGGAAAAGAGCGAGCAGGAGCCCCTGAAGGTGTGGGGTCACATTGAGGGCGGCAGGATCGTCAAGGCTGCCGGCCCCGCCATCACCACCCAGTGTCTCCGGGTGCCCGTGTCCGACGGCCACACCGCCGCCGTGTTCGTCCGCTTCAAGGAGGGCAAAAAGCCCACGGAGGAGCAGATCAAGGACATCTGGAAGAACTTCAAGGGCCGGGCTCAGGAGCTGGACCTCCCCTCCGCCCCCAAGCAGTTTATCCACTACTTCGAGGAGCCCGACCGTCCCCAGGCCAGAACCGACCGGGAGCTGGAGGGCGGCATGGCTATCTCCGCCGGACGCCTGCGCCCCGACAGCCAGTACGACTACAAATTTGTGGGCCTGTCCCACAACACCCTGCGCGGCGCAGCCGGTGGCAGCGTCCTGCTGGCCGAGCTGCTGTGTGCCGAGGGGTATATTGACCACAGATAATGCAGATTCAATATACCAAGTGGCAGACACAGCGCAGAAGTCTGCCGGACAAAATATTTCTGTCAACTGGAATCCTGGTAAAGGCCTGCTCCAGGCTAAATTTAACCTGGCAGATTCGTAATCTAGCGGAGGCGGCAGAGCGGGGCGAGTTTTATTTCCAGTTGAACGTCCCCAAAGGGTGCAGGTTCAGTCCGGAGTTGCGGCAGTTCCTAAAAGAACACAAAAATACAAAGGTGAAAAGAGTGGAGCGGTAAATGGGGCTGTATCTGTGCATATTTGATGAAGCCGGAGATGATATCTGCGGTGTAGAGGTTGGGCTTTATCAATATTTTGGAGATTTCAGGGCCACAGTGGATCAATATACTAACAAGGGTTTGATTTCTCTGTTTGTGAAACCCGGCAGAAAGATATTTTCATCCCCAATGTCCACTTTATTGAACCATTCTGACTGTGACGGCAGTTGGAGCGTCCAGGACTGCAAGCTTCTGAAAGCGGAATTGGAAGAAATCAAGCAGGTTTTTTGTGAAGAACCTCCCTCCGCTAAAATAATTGCTTCCAAGCAAGACATTTTTCAGTTTTTCGGAATAACACCCAAAAATCTGTTTGAGTGTTTTGTAGATTCAGACTGCGAATTTTTAATTGACAGATTGATTGAGTTGTGCAATTTAGCCATGGAAAAAAACAGACCAATCATGTTTCAATAATCTTGAGCTCACCAGAAAGGATGTATTTTTATGAGAACTCCAGTCTTCACCGGCTCCTGCCCCGCCCTGGTGACCCCCTTTGACGACCACGGCACCATCAACTACGACGCCTTCGGCAAGCTGATTGACGCTCAGATTGAATCCGGCGTGGACGCGGTGTGCGTCTGCGGCACCACCGGCGAGTCGGCCACCATGTCCATCCGGGAGCACATCGCCGCCGTGGAGTTCTGCGTCAAGCGGGTGGACCACCGGGTGAAGGTGATCGCCGGCGCAGGCTCTAACGACACCTCCGCTGCCGTCTACCTGTCCCAGCACGCCCAGGACTCGGGCGCCGACGCCCTGCTCCACGTCACCCCCTACTACAACAAGGCCAGCCAGACCGGTCTCATCAAGCACTACGAGTACATCGCCGACCGCACCGAGCTGCCCATTATCATGTACAACGTGCCCAGCCGCACCGGCGTGTCCTTCACCGCCGACACCTATAAGATTTTGTCGGAAAACCCCAAAATCAACGGCGTGAAGGAGGCCAGCGGAAACTTCTCCCTCCTGGCCCACACCCGCTACCTCTGCCCCGACGACTTCTACATCTGGTCGGGCAACGACGACCAGGTGGTCCCCATGATGGCCCTGGGGGCCAAGGGGGTCATCTCGGTGGCCAGCAACATCATCCCCGAAGTCATGGTGGAGATGAGTCACCTCTGTCTGGACAACGACTTTGCCGCCGCCTCTCAGCTCCAGATCAAGTACATGGACCTGATCGATGCCCTGTTCTGCGAGGTCAACCCCATCCCCATCAAGGCCGCTATGAATTTGATGGGCATGGAAGCTGGTCCCCTGCGCCTGCCCTTGTGCGACATGTCGGAGAAGAATCTGGCCGTCCTCCGTGCCTCCATGGAGCGGATGGGTCTGCTGTAAAAACTCCCTCAGTCACCGCCGAGGCGGTGACAGCTCCCTCAGAGAGAGAGCCATCGAAAGGAGCATACTATGCTGAAGATAATCATTTCCGGCTGCAACGGCCATATGGGCCGGGTGGTGGAGGCCCTGTGCGCCAACGATCCTGCGGTGGAGGTGTTCGCCGGCTTCGATGTGCTGGGCGCCTCCGACCGGGACTTTCCCGTCTACACCTCCCCCGCCCAGTTCGCCGGCCAGGCCGACGCGGTGATCGACTTCTCCTCCCCCGCCGCTCTGGACGGCCTGTTGGAGTTTGCCAAAGCCCGAAAGATCCCCCTGGTGCTGGCCACCACCGGCTACTCCCCGGAGCAGGTGGCTCAGGTGGGGGCCGCCGCCTGTGACGTGCCCATCTTCCGCTCCGCCAACATGTCTTTGGGCATCAATGTGCTGCTGGAGCTGGTGAAGAAGGCCGCTTCCGTCCTGGGGGACAGCTACGACATCGAGATTGTGGAGCGCCACCACCGCCGGAAGGTGGACGCCCCCTCGGGCACCGCCCTGATGATCGCCGACGCGGCGGCCCAGTCCTGCGGCCACGAGACGGAATACGTCTACGAGCGCCACTCCACCCGCCAGCCCCGGGACAAGAAGGAGATCGGCATCTCCGCCGTCCGGGGCGGCACCATCGTGGGGGAGCATGAGATCATCTTCGCCGGCCACGACGAGATTATGGAAATCAAGCACACCGCCCTCTCCCGGGAAATCTTCGCCCAGGGGGCGGTGGAGGCCGCCAAGTTTATCGCCAGCGTGGAAAAGCCGGGACTGTATGACATGAGCTGTCTGGTGAAATAGTCAAAAACAGTGTGTGGACCCGCTCCACACGCTGTTTTTTCCCTTCGCAACCTAAAGTTGCGCGATAGTTTGTAGCGGCAACGGCACTTTTGAGGTAAAATCGGTCCAAGAAAGGAGGTGCGATATGAGAAACGCAATCTTTTTTACTCTGGTCATGCTCCCCCTGACTGCGCTGCTGATTTACCTGCTGGTCCTCATCATCCGGGCGCTGCGCAAGTACATAAAAAGCGCGCCCATCCGGGAGGAAAACAGGGCCGTCCGCGGCTCCCTGGCGGAAAAGCTGCGGGAGCACCGGGTCCGCTGTAAGATGACCCAGGAGTTTGTGGCCGAGGCGCTGGGCGTCAGCCGTCAGGCGGTGAGCAAATGGGAAAACGGCGCGTCGGACCCCTCTACCGCCAATTTGATCGCTTTGGCGAAGCTCTACGGGGTATCGCCGGAGGAGCTTCTGGAGGGACTGTAACAGATTGACAGGAGCGGCTTTGCGCCGCTCCTGCTTCCCTTTTTCTTGTTTTTTCTATCGGTTTATGTTATAATTCTGGCACTTGGGAGGCGAAAGGATGAAAACTATTCAGGAGCTGGAGCAGTATCTGGAGGAGAACTGCTACAATTTTGACAGCATCACCATCGGCCGCCACTACGCCTACGAGGGCCTGGTGGTGAAAAACTGCGCCCTGGGGTACTGTCTGTTCTCGTCGGAACGGGGCCATGAGACCCTGCTCAAAGCCTTCCAAACCGAGGAGGAGCTGGTAACCTACACCTTGTCCTACCTGGACAGGGACCCCTGGTACAAAGCCCACATCGTTGCGTTTACCTTTGACCAACAGCAGATTCAAAAGGCGGAAAGTGAGTTAAAATGGATGAGAATCCGATACAAACGCAACGATATCCCATACCGCGCAGGACAGACCGCCTACCGAATCTTTGTGTACGGGCGGGATATCCTTCGTCTGGAGCAGTTTAAGCGACAGTACATGCAGCGCTAACGGGAGTCTTTTATGGACATAATCAAGAAAATCAGGAAACTGTATCAGGGCAATATTCTGCTCCACCCACCGTATCTGGGAGAAAACACCGAGGAAATCCCGGAAAAACTCCTGTCCATTCTGCGCATCAGCAACGGGATTAGTGAGACGATAGTCCACCCCAAGTCCGGCGAAAAAATTGTGATTGAATGGATTATCTACCCCTATGAGATGATGGTGAGCGACACCGCTTTTTATCGGACGGAATATCAAGTGGAGGGCATTGTATTTTCTGGTGACGGGGCCGGAAACCCCTATTTGCTCAAATCAAACGGGACGGTCACGCAGTTCGATGGAATAGACGGCACGGAGACCGAAAAGGCGCATTCCCTTGAGGATTTTTTTGGCTGAATTGGGGATTCATAAACTCTACGGAGCGTCGATTGCTTTTTCCTCAAAGACCTGTTACCCTGTCTTCAGGAGGTGGAACACATGGACCAGACCAAAACCGGCGGGCTCATCCGGGCCCTGCGCACCCAAAAGGGACTGACCCAGAAGGCCCTGGCCGAGGCCATCGGCGTGGGCGACAAGGCGGTCAGTAAGTGGGAGCGGGGCCTGGGGTGCCCCGATGTGTCCCTCCTTCCGGAACTATCACGGTTTTTGGGCGTCGGGCTGGAGGCCCTGCTCTCCGGAGCGTTGGACGCCAACGACCAGGAAAGAGGAAATATGAAAAAACTAAACTTCTACGTCTGCCCCGACTGCGGCAACCTCATCACTGCCGCCACCGAGGTGGGCGTGTCCTGCTGCGGCAGGACGCTGCTCCCGCTGGAGCCCCAAAAGCCGGAGGAGCCGCTGTCGGTGGAGAAGATCGACGACAGCTGGTTTGTCTCCTCCTCCCACCCCATGACCAAGGACCACTACGTCTCCTTCGTGGCCCTGCTCACCGGAGACACCCTGTTCCTCCGCCGGCTCTACCCCGAGTGGGACCTGCAAACCCGCATCCCCGCCTTCGGCCACGGGATTCTGCTGTGGTACTGCACCAAACATGGGCTGTTTCGTCAACTGTTGTAATTTTAGTAAGAGGTGACTGTATTGGAACTGGACGATGTATTGGTGATTGCCCTGGTTCTATTCAATCTCCTGCTCTCGATTCATCGAATCAGACAGCGGAATTTACAAACCAAATCAGAGGGAGAGCCATTCCTGAAAGAACATGTCCAGCTCCAGTCGAAGTCTAAACAGGGCTGGCTTAACAAATGGATCACAGAGGTCCTGTATCTCCATTTTCAGGTTCTCGACCGCGATGCCGTTTTGACCTGTAAAGTTTCGCAAAATGTGTGGGACCAATTTCAAAAAGGAGATCAGGGTCTTCTCTCCCATCAGGGAGGAATCTTTGTCTCTTTTACACGGGATTTTGACGGTAAAATTATAACCTGACTACGTACCGGTTAAGTTTTATCAAATTGCGATGTGACAGCACTCACAGGTATTATCAAGGAGGAATTAAATTTGGAATTTTCCATTTTCTTGATATTTACTGCAATTATTTGTACTCCCATCTTTCTGTTTGGTCATCGCATGGACAACCTGCACGACAAATCAAAGGGTGAACCGGTTTTGACCGAAAAAGCCCGGCTGCACGCAAAGGAAGAATATGGAAAATATGGCGGTATAAAATACCTCAATTTTTATATCCCTGAAAGGGATACCGTTGTTGTGTGCAAAGTCCCAGATAATATTTGGACATATCTTCCAAAAGGAGATTGGGGTATGCTTTGTCATCAAGGCGGAACCTTTTTCTCCTTTACACGGGACTGTAACGGAGAAGTCATAACCGCCAATACCATACACGGCAACAGCCTGAATGAATAAAGGAGAGCTACCATGTCCGACCAATTCATCCGCACCCGCCTGCTGGTGGGAGACGCGCCGTTGGAGCGGCTGCAAAACGCCAAGGTCGCCGTTTTCGGCGTGGGGGGCGTAGGGGGCTACGCCGTTGAGGCACTGGCACGGTCAGGTGTAGGTACTTTACACCTCTACGACGACGATACCGTCTCCGAGAGCAACCTGAACCGGCAGCTCGCCGCCCTCCACTCCACCATCGGCCAGCCCAAGGCGGAGGTGATGGCCCGGCGAGTCCGGGACATCAACCCCACCTGTCAGGTGGAGGCCATCCGCCTGTTTTACCTCCCCCAGAACGCGGATCAGGTGGATTTATCCCCATACGACTACGTGGTGGACTGCATAGACACGGTAGCCGCCAAGCTGGAGCTAGTGACAAGGTGTAACGCCTTACAGGCAAAAATCATCTCCGCCATGGGCACCGGCAACAAATTTGACCCCTCCGCCCTGGTGGTCACCGACATCTCCAAGACCCAGGGCTGTCCCCTGGCCCGCACCATGCGCAAGGAGCTGCGGAAACGGGGCATTCACCATTTGAAGGTGGTCTACTCCACCGAGCTGCCCGCCCCTCCCCTGCGCTCTGCGGACTACGAGCCGCCGCAGACCACCGAAACCCGCCCCGGCTCCGCCGCCCGGCGGGACACTCCGGGCTCCACCCCCTTCGTCCCCGCCGCTGCCGGCCTGCTGCTGGCCTCGACAGTCGTGCGGGAGATAGGCGGATTTTGAGCAAATCAAACCGTGCCGGTCGCTGACTGGCACGGTTTGTATGTTTTTCGCCTTTTTCGGAGATACTAGCCCCGTTTTAGAGGAGGGATGATTTTGAGCCTCATTGCCTGCACCGACCCCTGCGTCTATCAGAAGGAGGGCTACTGCTCCCTGTCCCGGGCGGCCTCCGCCGGGGAGCCGGGGCAGTCCAGGTGCATCAACTTTGTACCAACCCAGCCCCTACAGCAGCGCGGCCATAGCCTCCCGGATGTTGGCCACCCGGATCAGCTCTAACCCCTCGGGGACCGCCAGCTTGCCCTGGGCGCGCTTTGGAATCATGCACTTTGTAAAGCCTAAACGCTTTACCTCTGCCAGCCGCTGGCCCAGGGCGCTGGCCGCCCGGAGTTCGCCGGTAAGGCCCACCTCCCCGATGGCGGCCAGGTCGTTGGGGACGGGCCTGTCCCGAAAGCTGGATGCCAGAGCCAGAATGGCGGCCAGATCGGCGGCGGGCTCCTCCAGATACAGCCCGCCAATCACGTTGACATACGCGTCGCAGCCGCCCACCATCAGGCCGCCCCGCTTCTCCAGAACGGCCAGCAGCAGCATGGAGCGGCTGTAGTCAAAGCCGTTGCTCACCCGCCGGGGGTTGCCCAGGCTGGAGGGCACCACCAGGGCCTGAATCTCCGCCAGCACCGGCCGCACCCCCTCCATCACGCAGGTGACACAGGTGCCGGGGGAGTCGGTAGGCCGGCCGGCCAGCATGGCTTCGGAGGGGTTGGGCACCTCCGTGAGTCCCACATCCTCCATCTCAAAGACGCCGATCTCGTTGGTGGCACCGAAGCGGTTTTTGGCCGCCCGGAGGATGCGGTAGGCCATGTGCCGCTCCCCCTCGAAATAGAGGACGCAGTCCACCATATGCTCCAGCACCTTGGGCCCGGCGATGGACCCCTCCTTGTTCACATGTCCGATGACAAAAACGGTAATATTCTCCCCCTTGGCCAGCTGCATCAGTGTCAAGGTACATTCCTTTACCTGGCTTACGCTGCCTGGGGCGGAGGTCACATCCCCGTGGTACAGGGTCTGGATGGAGTCCACAATGAGCACGTCGGGCTGGAGCTGGTGAACGGCGTCCACCAGGTTCTCCAGGTTGGTCTCCGCCAGCAGGTAGAGCCCCTCTCCCCGCACTCTCAGCCGCTCCGCCCGCAGCTTGATCTGCCGCTCCGACTCCTCCCCCGATACATACAGCACCTTGGCGAAGCGGCACAGATTGTCGCAGATTTGCAGCATCAGGGTGGACTTGCCGATGCCCGGCGCGCCGCCCACCAGCACCAAGGAACCCTTTACCGCTCCCCCGCCCAGCACCCGGTCCAGCTCCCCCATGCCGGTGGCAAAGCGCAGTTCGTCGGTGGTCTCCACCTCCTTCATGGGCCGGGGGCGGTTGATGGCCACCCCGGTTACGGAGCCCCCCTTCACCGGCCCGGACCGCTTGGCGGGCTTCTCCGCCGGCTGCTCCACAATGGTGTTCCACGCCCTGCACGCCGGGCACTGCCCCGCCCACTTGGGCAGCTCGTTGCCGCAGTCGGTGCAGTAAAATAAAGTCTTAGCTTTCATATGTTCTCCTTTGTTCAGAGCAACTTTTTGTTGTTTTCGCCCACTGCTTCGATCAGCCGGCCTTTTTCAAACACAGCAATTGTACCCACTGGAAAGTGCAGGATACTGATGGCCTGCTCGCAGAACCGGCGCAGCTGGTAGGTATACGCCTTGGCATAGTCCTCCAAGCTAGACGGCCCACTGAAGAAAACGGACGTGCAGGTCCAGCCGGAATCGCCGTTTTCTGGAGCGGTGTCTCGAATCATGTAGATTCTGTCCGCGCTCAGCGCCCCTGTCTCAACAATCAGCGTATCCTGAAAGGTTGTTTCCAACGGTTGAATCCCCGCATGGCTGATTGCTTTAGACTGCTCCTTAAAGTAGGTCAGTGCCAGGGACAAGTCCGGGGTACTGTCTTCAAAGGGATTTTTAGTATAATCCAGAGCGAAAAGTTGGTATTGTCCCTCTTTTTCCACCACACGAAAGTAGTTCCATCCAATTTGGAGCAGTTCTCCGTCCCGCAATACGTTGTATTGTTCCTCCTGATTGCGGATGATTCGGGCCAGGAATTCCGCCGCTGTGCTCAAAGCCGCATCGGCCAAAAAGAAATACTCCTTATGGCCAATCTGATATTGGTACCGCATATTTTGTCCCCTTCTCTTTTGCTTTACTGGCCCGCCCACTTGGGCAGCTCGTTGCCGCAGTCAGTGCAGTAAAATAGGGTTTTTGCCTTCATGGATCTGTTCTCCTTTGTGTGACGGTTATAGTATTTCAAACACGCTTTTTCATCACATCATAGCATAAAAAGTCATGGTTATCGGTGGGAAGCATGTGGTAGCTGACCGCCTCATATCCCCGTTTCAGATACATCCCTTTCGCCGGGAACGAGGCAGCCAGAACAATCTCGGAGGCCTGACCGGAGACCGTTTTCTCTGCATAATCAAGCATTTCCGTGCCATACCCTTTTCCCTGAAACGCAGGCAAAACAAATAACCGGCATATCTCATTCCCCGATACCGTAACAGTGCCTACAACATTCCCCGCTGCGTCCTGACAGAGAAACACCTGATTCTGTTCAATATCATGGACAATATTGGCCTCGCTGTGATGCTTAAGGAAAAAATCCACCGCTCCCCTGGGGTAATAATGGGGATATACCTCAGATATTGTGCTTTCAACAACATATTTTACCGTGTTCAGATCGGACAGGACCGCTTGTCTCAGGCACATTTTTGTTCACCGCCGCCGTCTCATTTTCAGCCTGATTTTACCACAAACAGCGCCCGGATTCAAGGGGCAGTCAGCCATGCGGCGGCGATGACGGCGGACAGCCTGCGCTGGTAGTCCTCGTCCCGAAGCATGGCTTCCTCCTCCGGGTTGGTGAGAAATCCACACTCGATGAGGATGGCGGGACAGGTGACGTGATTCATTATGTAAACTGTATCGGGAATCTGCTTTACAGCCCGCTCATTTTCAGGCTGTAGGGCGGCTTTTATGCTGTTCTGGAAGTGCTCCGCCAGCTCCTGAGACCCCTCGGTGGGGGCGTAAAAGACGTGGGTCCCGTGGTAGCGGCTGCCGGGGTAGGTGTTCTGGTGGATGCTGAGCAGGGTCCCCCCCTCCACCGCCTCAACGGCCGCCACCCGGTTCTTCAGATCGGACCGCTTTTTCTCCCGCAGGGTGCCGGCGCCGCTGTCATGGAGGGAAACGTCTTCCTCCCGGAGCAGGATGGGGTCCACCCCGTACAGGCCCAGCACATCCCGCAGCTTGAGCACGATAGCCAGGTTGATTTTGCTCTCCGGGACGCCGGTAATGGACACCGCCCCCCCGTCCTCCCCGCCGTGGCCGGCGTCCAACACCAGCGGGCCGGTCCGCTGAACGGCCGACGGCTCCATGGCCGGCTCCACCAGGCTGTTCAGCCGGCCCAGGGCCAGCGCCAGCAGCACCACTGTGCCAATGAGCGCCCCGGCCAGCAGGATACCTTTTTTCAATACGACCACCTCCTCCCTATCCTATGGGCGCCGACTTGTCCCCTATGCGTGTACCCATCGGCCGCCGAACTCATAGAATGGACTGAGGGGGATGCTGTGCGCTCCCCGCGCCCGTCCTCCTTGGATTGAATGAAGGAGGGAATTTCCCTTGTTTATGGAAAATAATACCGGTTCCCGGTCCGCTGCCGCGCAAAACGGGGCGCAGACCACCCCGGCCAGCTGCCCGGAGCCCAACGGCACCCTGCCGTCCTGCGCGGGGCTGGCGGTGCCCTATGTGCCCTTCCAGCAGAATAACCCGCAGAAATACGCTCAGACCGAGGCCCTGAGCAACGGCACCCTGTTCCCCGGCCTGAACCTGCCCTTCCGCCTGGCGGTGGAGGGCTCCACCCTGCCCGCCACCCCCCTGGCCGAGCTCCAGGCCCTGGAGTTTGTGGTGCTGGAGCTCAACCTCTACCTGGACACCCACCGGGACGACACCGAGGCCTTTGCCCTGTTTAAGCAGTTCTCCGCCATGGAGAAGGCGGCCAAAGCGGCCTATGAGTCCAAATACGGCCCCATCACCAAGGAGACCGCCGCCGCCGCTGACAGCTACCAGTGGCTGTCCGACCCCTGGCCCTGGAATTTTGCGCAGAATGAGGTGAAGTAAATGTTTCATTATGAGAAAAAACTGCAATTTCCGGTGAAGATCGCCACCCCAAACCCCAAGCTGGCCGCCTTTATCATCAGCCAGTACGGCGGGCCCGACGGCGAACTGGGGGCCTCCATGCGCTACCTGTCCCAGCGGTACGCCATGCCCTACGCCGAGGCCAAGGGCTTACTCACCGACATTGGTACGGAGGAGCTGGGCCATATGGAGATGGTGGCGGCCATCGTCCACCAGCTGACCCGGAACCTCAGCGACGAGGAGGTCCGGGCCAACCCGTCCTTTGCCCCCTACTTCGTGGACCACACCACCGGGGTCTACCCCACCGCCGCCTCCGGCTTCCCCTGGAGCGCCGGCTCCATCCAGTCCACCGGCGACGTCATCGCTGACCTGACCGAGGACCTGGCCGCGGATGAGGCGATGGTGGAAGTGCAACATGACCGGAAACCGTTGAGAACACTGGATTGTTGGTGGGACAAGCCTTTTCCGGCGGCGATGGTGTAAGGACAACCTGATAAAATTTTTGATGGGACAAGCTGTTTCCAAGGTAAAGATTTTGATTTCAGTAGGAGGACACATACAGGTATCCTCCTGCCGCATTATCATTTTCCCTTCCCTGTAGGAAAATCTTAAGAAAATCCGTAGAGAAATTTGAGAAAATTACTGGTATAATAAGTTCAAATCCGTCTTTAGAACAAGGAGCAACAAAATGAGCACTCATATTTTAGTGGTAGATGATGAAAAAGAACTGGCTGATGTGATAGAGCTTTATCTCACCAACGATGGCTATACTGTCCATAAATTTTACACCGGCGCGGAAGCCCTGGACTGTATTGAACATACCCATTTAGACCTGGCAATTTTGGATGTGATGCTCCCGGACGCGGATGGCTTTCAAATCTGCAAAAAGATCAGAGAAACCTCCTACTACCCTGTCATTATGCTGACCGCAAAGGCGGCGGACGGGGACAAGATCATGGGGCTGACCATCGGAGCTGACGATTACATCACAAAACCCTTTAATCCTTTGGAAGTCGTTGCCAGGGTAAAGACCCAGCTTCGACGGTATATGCACTATAACAATCCTCCAGCAAAGCCGGAAAAACCGGCCCATGAATACGATATTCGAGGGCTTGTCATTAACAAGGACAATCACAAATGCTTCCTGTTTGGGAGAGAATTGCAGCTGACCCCTATCGAGTTTTCCATCCTCTGGTATCTCTGCGAGCGGCAGGGAATTGTCGTTTCTTCCGAAGAATTGTTCGAGGCAGTATGGGGCGAGAAATTCCTGCAAAATAACAATACTGTCATGGCCCACATCGGGCGGCTGCGGGAGAAAATGGGCGAACCAGCCAGAAACCCTAAATTCATCAAAACCGTATGGGGGGTAGGGTATACCATTGAAAAATAAAGCTAACCACGAGTTTCGCCAGCTCCGTGTTAAGATTTTTCTCCGCACCATCGCTATGCTGGTGATTTCCGCCTCTATAGTCTACATCACATACTCTGTTCTCCTGCGGGGCAACTTTGCGAACCTGATGATGGCCCTTCTGCAAAATATTTTTGGCATGGACTACGATGCGGCCCTTAATCTATATGACCGGATATTCCGAAGCCACATGGACGCTATCATTTTGCTGTCTATTCTTGTCGTATTTATTTGCCTGCTTTCCGTTTTTCTCCATTGGATCACCAGATATTTTGAGGAAATCAACAAGGGGATGGAAACGCTGCTCCAAGATGCTCCCGGAGAAATCTCCCTGTCCCCGGAGCTGCTTTCCATTGAGCGGAAAATGAATATCGCAAAGCATACCTTTGACCGGCAGAAAAGCGATATGCTGATTTCCGAACAGAAAAAGAATGATCTTGTCATGTATCTGGCTCACGACTTGAAAACGCCCCTGGCCTCCTCTATCAGCTACCTGAACCTACTGCGGGACGAAAAGCAGATTTCGGAGGAATTGCGTGAAAAGTATCTTTTCATTTCTCTTTCCAAGGCGGAGCGTTTGGAGGACTTAATCAACGAGTTTTTGGAAATCGCCAAATATAACCTGTCCACAATCACGCTGCAATATCGGGAAATCAATCTGACCCGCCTCCTGGAGCAGCTTGTCTATGAGTTTCAGCCGATTTTAGAAGAAAAGGGCCTGACCTGCCGTCTTGTGGCGGCAGACGATATCATGCTGAACTGTGACGCCGACAAGATGCAGAGGGTATTTGACAATCTTTTGCGAAATGCCGTCGTTTACAGCTACGACCAAACGGAGATCACCATTGAGGCCGAAAGAGGCGATAGTGGGGTTACGTTACAATTTTCCAATCACGGCGGGACAATTCCAAAAGAAAAGCTGGAACGGATTTTTGAGCAGTTTTACAGGCTGGACACAGGGCGCGGTACAGACGGGGCCGGGTTGGGCCTTGCGATTGCCAAGCAAATCGTTGCGCTCCACAAGGGGACAATTGCGGCGGAGAGCAGGGACGGCCTGACGGTTTTTACTGTAACACTTCCTGTTTTGTAGGAAAATTGTTAGAAAATTCGTAGGGAAAACGCAAAACAAACATCAGCGGTTTTGGTATGATAGAACCAAAACCGCTGATGCTTTTTATGGGAGGAACATCTATGTTTATGATAAGAGAAATCCTGGGCTATTGTATCATCAGCGCCGTTTGCCTTTTGGGGATGGCCGTTCTCTATGCGCCCGTCTGCTTTTTGCTCCGAAACCGGGTGCCGCCGGCAAAACAGATTGCCTATTTTATGTTCGGGGCCTGCGTGATCATCGTCCTGGCGGCGACGGTCATTGTCGGCGCGTCCAAAACAGCTGTGGCAGATCGCTCACTGAACCTTGTTCCACTTCGGGTCTTTCAAGAGACTTGGGGGATGCCGGAGCCGAAAAAGATTGCCCAAACTGCCGCGAATGTCGTGATGTTTGTCCCCCTGGGCTTTATGATGCCGGTGGCCTTCCGGAGAATGCGCAGCTTTGGGAAAACCGCTCTTTCCCTGGCGCTGTTCTCTTTTGCCATTGAGTTCACCCAGTATTTTACCGGCAGATCGGCGGACATCGACGATTTCATGCTGAATACCCTGGGCGGGATGTTGGGGTATCTGATTTTCTTTGTGGTGTCAAAGCTGTTCTGGAAAAAGCGTCCTCGCAGGACAAACCGAGCCTATCACCGCTCTGTGAGAAAATCGTAAGAAAGTCCGTAGAAAAATAGAGAAACCCTGTGTAAGCGAACGAGAAAATGGTGCTCTTGCTTTTGGTACAATGACAGTGCCAAGGCAAGAGCGCCTTTATTTTTTCAGCGGGAAAGGAGTTTTCACATGGAATTGCTGAT